>NZ_JBNAFK010000011.1:0-39394 GCF_049716185.1 Kocuria sp. CH-021
CCCCGCCGGGGGGCGCCGGCCCGGGGGGGGGGGGGGGTGCCCCCCCCCCCCCCCCCCCCCCCGCCCCCGCCCCCCCCCCCGGCCCCCCGCGGGCGCCCCGGCGGCGCCGCCCCCGGCGCCGCCGGCCCCGCGGCGGGCGGGCCGGCCTCCGGGTCGGGCTCGCTCACCGCGTGCGACCCCCGGGCCGCGGCGGGGTCCGCGGAAGCAGCGTCCGCGGGAGCGGTGTCGGCTGTGGAGGGGCCGTCCAGCTCCTCGTCGCCGTCCGCCGGCACCACCGAGGGCACGACGGAGCGCAGCCGGGCGAGGCTCACGGTGCCGTGCCGCACCAGCAGCGGAGTCTCCCCCGTGCAGTCCACGATCGTGGAGGACACCGGGTCCGCGCCCGCGGGGCCCCCGACGGGCCGCGGGCCGCCGTCCAGGTAGAGCTCCACCGAGTCCCCGAGCATGTCCGCCGCGGCCTGCGCCGTCGACGCGGCGGGGTGGCCGGTGCGGTTGGCCGAGGAGACGGCCAGCGGGCCGCTCTCGATGAGCAGCGCCTGGGCGAGCTCGTCGTCGGGGACCCGCAGGGCCACGGTGCCGTGGGTCTCCCCCAGGTCCCAGCCCAGCGACGGGTGGGAGTGGAAGATGAGGGTCAGACCGCCGGGCCAGAAGGCGCGGGCGAGCGCGCGGGCGTCCTCGGAGACCTCGTCCGCCAGACCGTCGAGCACCCCGGCGTGGGCGATGAGCACGGGCGGGGGCATCGCCCGGGACCGGCCCTTGGCCGCGAGCAGGGTCGCGACCCCGCGGGCGGAGAACGCGTTGGCCCCGATCCCGTAGACGGTGTCGGTGGGCAGGACCACGCACGCGTCGGCCGCGAGGGCGCGCGCGGCGTGCTTGAGCCCGGCGGTGCGCTGGGCGATGCTGGTGCAGTCGTAGACGGTGGAGTTCACGGCGTCCATTCTCCCATCCCGGTGGTGCGGGCGCCGCGGGGCGTCCGCCCGGCCGTGGCCCGGTCCCGGCCCGTCAGGTCCTGGTGGCCCACGACGTCCTCGAGCCCGGCGGCGCGGAACGCGTATGCCACGGCCCCGGCCTGCACCTCGGCGTGCTCCATCACGAAGAACCCGCCGGGGCGCAGCAGCCGCACGGCCGAGGCGAGGGCCGCCCGCGGGAGCTCGAGCCCGTCCTCGCCGCCCCCGTACAGGGCGAGGTCCGGGTCGTGCTCCCGGGCCTCGGGCTCGCGCGGGACCGCGTCCGCGGGGATGTACGGCGGGTTCGAGACGACCACGTCGCAGCGGCCCTCGAGCTCCGGGAACGCGGTGCGCAGATCGCCGCGGACCAGCTCCGCGCGGGTCCCGCGCAGGTTCTCCGCCGCCCACGCGTGGGCGGCCCCGGAGAGCTCCACGGCGTGCACGCGCGCCTGCGGCACCTCGTGCGCCACCGAGGCCGCGATGGCCCCGGAGCCGGTGCCCAGGTCCACCACGTGCGGCCGGTGCACGCCCGCGGCGAGCTGGTCGCGCAGCTCGTCGACCACGGCCTGCACCACGGTCTCCGTCTCGGGCCGCGGCACGAACACCCCGGGCCCCACGGCCAGGGTCAGGTAGCGGAAGTGCGCCACGCCCGTGAGGTGCTGCAGCGGGATCCGGCGGGCGCGCTCGGCCACCAGCTCCGCGTAGCCCTCGGGCTCGTCCCCGCCGATGACGGCCCGCGCCTCGACCTCCCCCCGGGACAGGCCCGTGAGGTGCCCCGCGAGCAGCAGCGCGTCGGTGCGCGCGGAGTCGATCCCCGCCTCGGCGAGCACCTGCTCCGCCCAGCGCACCGCCTGGCCCAGCGACCTCGTCATCCCGGGCCCCGCTCAGCCGTCCTGCTGGCCGATGGCCTCGAGCCGGGCCTGCTCGTCCATCTCGATCGCCGAGCGCACCACCGGTTCGAGGTCCCCCGCCATGACGTGGTCGAGGTTGTACGCCTTGTACCCGGTGCGGTGGTCGTTGATCCGGTTCTCCGGGAAGTTGTAGGTGCGGATCCGCTCGGAGCGGTCCATGGTGCGGACCTGGGAGCGGCGCTGCGCGGCGTTGTCCGCGTCGATCTGCTCCTGCTGGTGGGCGAGGATCCGGGCGCGCAGCACCCGCATCGCGGCCTCGCGGTTCTGCAGCTGCGACTTCTCGTTCTGCATGGCCACCACGATGCCCGTGGGCAGGTGCGTGATGCGCACCGCGGAGTCGGTGGTGTTCACGGACTGGCCGCCGGGCCCCGAGGAGCGGTAGACGTCGATCTTCAGGTCGTTCTGGCTGATCTCGACCTCCTCGGGCTCGTCGACCTCCGGGAAGACCAGCACCGCCGCGGCGGAGGTGTGGATCCGGCCCTGCGACTCCGTGACGGGCACGCGCTGCACGCGGTGCACCCCGCCCTCGTACTTCAGCCGCGCCCACACGCCCTCGGCCGGGTCCGTGGCGCTCGACTTGATGGCGACCTGCACGTCCTTGTAGCCGCCCAGGTCGGAGTCGGTGGTCGAGATGAACTCGGTCTTCCAGCCGCGGGCCTCCGCGTACTTGAGGTACATCCGCAGCAGGTCCCCGGCGAAGAGCGCGGACTCGTCGCCGCCCTCGCCCGCCTTGACCTCCAGGATCACGTTGCGCCCGTCGTCGGGGTCCCGCGGGACGAGCAGCCGGCGCAGCTTCTCGCGGGCCGCCGCGAGCTGCTCCTCGAGCGCCGGGATCTCCTCGGCGAACTCGGGCTCCTCGGCGGCGAGCTCGCGGGCCGCGCCCAGGTCCTCCTCGAGGCGCCCGACCCGGCGGTGGGCCTCGACGATGCCGTTGAGCTCGGCGTAGCGGCGCCCCAGGCGGCGGGCCTTGCCCTGCTCCGCGTGCACCGCGGGGTCGGCGAGCTGCCGCTGCAGCTCGGCGTGCTCGTCGAGCAGGGACTGGATCGGGTCCGGCATGGGACGCTCCTTCATCGGGCGTGCAACGGGCGGCTTCGTCGGGCCGCGGTGACGGCGGCGGTCGGGTCGCGCGCGGGCGGGGCCCGGGCACGACGACGCCGCCGCGGCCCGGTCCGGGATCCGGACCGGGCCGCGGCGGCTGCGGGCGTGCTAGCGGTCGCTCTCGGCGCGGGCCGACAGCGTGGTCTTCTGCACCTGGAGCAGGAACTCGGTGTTGGACTGGGTGTCCCGCAGCTTGTTCGTGAGCAGCTCGAGGGCCTGCTGCTGGTCGAGCCCGGAGAGGACCCGGCGCAGCTTCCACATGATCTTGATCTCGTCCGGGGACAGGAGGTTCTCCTCCCGGCGGGTGCCCGAGGAGTTGACGTCCACGGCCGGGTAGATCCGCTTGTCCGCGAGCGAGCGGGACAGGCGCAGCTCCATGTTGCCGGTGCCCTTGAACTCCTCGAAGATGACCTCGTCCATCTTGGACCCCGTCTCCACGAGGGCGGTCGCGAGGATGGTGAGCGAGCCGCCGTTCTCGATGTTGCGGGCCGCGCCGAAGAACTTCTTCGGCGGGTACAGCGCCGCGGAGTCCACGCCGCCCGAGAGGATGCGCCCGGACGCGGGGGCCGAGAGGTTGTAGGCACGGCCCAGGCGGGTCATGGAGTCCAGGAGGACCACCACGTCCATGCCCATCTCCACGAGCCGCTTGGCCCGCTCGATCGCGAGCTCGGCGACCGTGGTGTGGTCGTCCGCCGGGCGGTCGAAGGTCGAGGCGATGACCTCGCCCTTGACCGTGCGCTGCATGTCCGTGACCTCCTCGGGGCGCTCGTCGACGAGCACCATCATGAGGTGGACCTCGGGGTTGTTCGTGGTGATCGCGTTGGCGATCGCCTGCAGCATCAGCGTCTTGCCGGCCTTCGGCGGGGAGACGATCAGCCCGCGCTGGCCCTTGCCGATGGGCGCGACGAGGTCGACGACGCGGGGCCCGATCTTCTTGGGCTCCGTCTCGAGGCGCAGCCGCTCCTGCGGGTACAGCGGGATCAGCTTCCCGAAGTCCACGCGGTCCTTGTTCTCCTCGGTCTTCTTGCCGTTGACCGTGGTCAGCTGGACCAGCGCGTTGAACTTCTGCCGCGTGTTGTTCTGCTGCTCGCCCTCGCGGGGGGCGCGGATGGCGCCCACCACGGCGTCGCCCTTGCGCAGGTTGTGCTTCTTGACCTGGGCGAGGCTGACGTAGACGTCGTTCGGGCCCGGCAGGTAGCCGGAGGTGCGCACGAACGCGTAGTTGTCGAGGACGTCCAGGATGCCCGCGACGGGCAGCAGGACGTCGTCCTCGGTGAACTCCGTGTCGTCGACCTCGGGACCGGCGTTGCGCCCGCGGCGGTTGCGGCGCTCGTTGCGCTCGGCCCGGTCGTTGCGGTCGCTGCGGTCCCGGTCGCGGTCGTTGCGGTTGCGGTTGCGGCGGCTGCGGCGGCTGCCGCCGTCACCGTCCTGGCCCCGGTTGTCCTGGCGGTTGTCCTGGCCGCGGTTGTCCTGGCCGCGGTTGTCCTGACCCTTGCCGTCCTGGGACTTCCCGCCCTCGGAGCGGTTGTCCCGCTTGCCGCGGCCGTCGCCCTTGTCCTGGCCGCCCTTGTCCTGGCCGCGGTTGTCCTGGCGGTTGTCCTGGCCGCCCTTGTCCTGACCGACCTTGTCCTGACCGCCCTTGTCCTGGCCGCGGTTCTGGTTGCGGCCACGGTCCTGCTTGGGCTGGTCGTCGTCACGGCCCTCGGCGGAGCGCGGCTCCTCGGACCTCTGTCCGGCGTCCTGGCCGCCGCCGTTCTGGCCGCCGGCGTTCTGGCCGCTGTCGTCGCGGTTGCGGTTGCGACGGCTGCGGTTGCGGCCGCGGCCGCCCTCGCCCTCGGAGCCGGACGCGTCCTGGGCGGAGCGCTCGGCCTGCTGCGGCTCGGTGGATCCCGGCTCGGTCGCCTGCTGCCCGGCGCTCTGCTGCTCGGTGCCCTGCTGCTCGGTGCCCTGCTGCTCGACGGCCGGCACCACGCCGGTGCTCGTGGCCCGGCGGGAGCGCGTGCGCCGCTGCGGCTCGGCGCTCTCGGTGCCCTGGGCGGCGTCCGCGCCGGTCCGCTCGGCGGCCGGGGCGGCACCCTGGTCGGCGCTGCCGTCGGCGGTCTTCTCGACCGTCTGCGCGATCTTCTCCTCGACGGCCCTGTCCCGGTCGGCCACGGCCCCGCCGCGCTGGTGGGCGGCGATCGCGTCGACCAGCAGGCTCTTGCGCATCCGGCGGGCGCCGGTGATCCCGAGCTGGGAGGCGAGCGCCTGGAGCTGCGCCAGCTTGAGCGCGGACAGGCCCGCGTTCCGGGGATCGGTGGTGGTGGTCTCTTCCGTACCCGTGGAAAGGTCGGTGGTCTCGGTCACGAAGTGTCCTTCTCCCTCGGTGGGGGGCCCATGGATCTCAGAGTCCAGGACCGTGGATGGTTCCCGGCGGGCCGCGACGGCGGGCCGCCTGCGGCGGGGCGCACTTCAGGGCGCGGCAGCCTGGGCGAACAAGGTGTTGCCCGCAGGATCGTGGTGCGCTCCGGCCCGTGTCGGTGCGGACCGGTGCGCCGACGGCATCGAAGAAGCCGGTGCCGGCGGGGGATCACCGGAGGATCTGAGGTGGTGGAGCCGAGGACCGCCGGGCATCGGACCGGGGCGCTGCCCCTCATGATGCCCGCTGTCCTCACCGCGCCGGGCGCGGTCTCCTACCCCTGGATCTGCTGCGGGTGCCTCTCCAGCTTAGCACCCTGGCCGTCGACCCGCAGACGGAGGACACGCCAGGAGACGGAACCGGTGTCGGCATTGTGCCCCACCAGCTCCTCGAGGGCCCGTTCCGTCTGCTGCGCCTCGTTCCGGTCCGCGGCCAGGACCAGGACCGTCGGTCCGGCCCCGGAGATCATGGCCGGGAGCCCGCGCTCCCGCAGCGCGGTCATCAGCCGGGCGCTCGGCGGCATGGCCGAGGCCCGGTACGGCTGGTGCAGCCGGTCCTCCGTGGCGGGCAGCAGCAGCTCGGGGCGACGCGTCAGGGCCTCGACGAGCAGGGCCGTCCGCCCGGCGTTGACCGCCGCGTCGTGGTGCGGGACGGTCGCGGGCAGCAGGGACCGGGCCAGCCGGGTGGGCACCTCGAAGTCGGGGATCGCGACCACCGGGACCACGTCCTCGTGGACGGTCACGGGGGCGCTGCGGTAGCCGTCCGCGTCGGTCCAGGAGATCACGAGGCCCCCGTAGAGGGACGGGGCCACGTTGTCGGGGTGGCCCTCCATGGCGGCCGCGACCTGGAGCAGGCGGTTTCCGTCGAGGACGCGGTCCGCCGGCAGCAGCGCGTTCGCCGCGAGCACGCCCGCCACCACGGCGGAGGCGCTCGAGCCCATGCCGCGGCCGTGCGGGATCCGGTTGGTCGCCTCGAGCCGCAGGCCCGGCAGCTCCTCGACGCCCGCGGCCCGGAAGGCGGCTCGCATGGCGCGGACCACCAGGTGCTCCGCGGACCGGGCCACGGACGAGGAGCCCTCGCCGTGGAGCTCGAACTCCAGCCCGCCCCCGGTCACGGTCACGGCGAGGTCGTCGTAGTGGCCGAGCGCCAGCCCCAGGCTGTCGTAGCCGGGGCCCACGTTGCCGGTGGAGCCGGGCACGCTCACCGTGACCCGCTGGCCGATCTCGAACATCCGGGACTACTCCAGGCCCAGGGCGGCCGCGACGGCCACGACGTCGAAGGGCACGCGCTGGGGCTCGACCAGCGCGGGGTCCTCCTTCTCGGCGGCCTTGATCGCCCACTGCGGGTCCTTGAGCCCGTGGCCGGTCACGGTGATGACGATCGTCCTCCCCGTGGGGGCCTCCCCCGCGGCGTGCTTCTGGAGCAGGCCGGCGACGCCCGCGGCGGACCCGGGTTCGACGAACACGCCCTCCCGGGCCGAGAGCCACCGGTGGGCGGCCAGGATCTCGTCGTCGGAGACCGAGCCGATGAGCCCGCCGGACTCGTCGCGGGCCGCGATCGCGGAGTCCCAGGACGCGGGGTTGCCGATCCGGATGGCGGTCGCGATCGTCTCGGGCTCCGTCACGGGGTGGCCGAGGACCAGCGGTGCGGCCCCCTCGGCCTGGAAGCCCCACATCACGGGCAGCTTCGTCGAGACCGCGGGCAGCTCGCCCGCCGTCGGCGAGTCGTACGGCCGGGCGTACTCCTGGTAGCCCTTCCAGTACGCGGTGATGTTGCCGGCGTTGCCGACCGGCAGGATGTGCAGGTCCGGCGCGTCGCCGAGGGTGTCGACGACCTCGAACGCCCCGGTCTTCTGGCCCTCGATCCGGTACGGGTTCACCGAGTTCACGAGGAACACGGGGTAGGACTCGGAGAGCTTGCGGGCCACCTCGAGGCAGTTGTCGAAGTTGCCGTCCACCTGGATGATGTCCGCGCCGTGCGCCACGGCCTGGGAGAGCTTGCCCATGGCGATCCGGCCCTCGGGCACGAGCACCGCGCACGTGAGCCCGGCCTGCTTCGCGTACGCCGCGGCGGAGGCGGAGGTGTTGCCCGTCGAGGCGCACACGACGGCCTCGGCGCCCTCCTCCTTGGCCTTCGTGATGGCCATGGTCATGCCCCGGTCCTTGAACGAGCCGGTGGGGTTCATGGCCTCGAACTTCAGCCAGACGGTGTTGCCGGTGAGCTCCGACAGGGCGCGCGCCCGGATCAGCGGCGTGCCTCCCTCCCCCATCGTGATGACCTCGGTGGACCCGGAGACCGGCAGCCGGTCCCGGTACTCGTTGATGACGCCCTGCCAGACGTGTGCCATGTGCTGGATCTCTTCCTGTGGACTCGGTGGTGCGAGGGGGCTCGTGCGGTGCGGGGCGGCGGCCGTGCCGTTCGCGGGAGCGGCGCCGCCGGGACGGTCTCAGTCGGCGTGCTCCACGCGGATCACGCCGGCGATCTCCTCGACGAAGGGCAGCTCGCGCAGGGCGTCCACGGTCGCCACGAGGTCCTTGTTGGCGCCCCGGTGGGTCACCAGCCGGATCTCCGACAGCTGCGGGTCGCCGTGCGGGTGGTCCTTCTGCTGCATCGTGAAGATCGACACGCCGTGGTCCGCGAAGACCTGGGCGATCCGTGCCAGGACGCCGAGCCGGTCCTGGACCGTCAGGGTGATCGAGAAGCTCGTGCGGACGTCGTCCATCGGCGCGGCGGGCAGCTGCGCGTGGGGGTCCGCACCCTGCGCGGGGCCGCCGAGCACGAGCCGGCGCGCGGCCGAGACGAAGTCGCCCAGCACGGCCGAGGCCGTGGCGGCACCGCCGGCGCCCGCACCGTAGAACATGAGGGACCCGGCGTTCGCGGCCTCGACGAACACGGCGTTGTAGGCCCCGTGCACGCCGGCCAGCGGGTGCTCCCGCGGGATCATGGTCGGGGTGACCCGCAGGTTCACGCCGTCCGCGCAGCGCTCGCAGACCGCCAGGAGCTTGATGACGTAGCCGGCCTCGCGGGCGGCGGCGACGTCGGCGGCGGTGACCCCGGTGATGCCGCGGCAGTACACGTCGTCGATGGTGAAGGTCGAGTGGAAGGCGAGGGACGCGAGGATGGCGGCCTTCGCCGCGGCGTCGTGGCCCTCCACGTCGGCCGTGGGGTCCGCCTCCGCGTAGCCGAGGCGCTGCGCCTCGGTGAGGGCGTCGTCGAACGCCGCGCCCGTGGTGTCCATCTGGTCGAGGATGTAGTTCGTGGTGCCGTTCATGATGCCCAGCACACGGTCCACCCGGTCCCCCGCGAGGGAGTCCTGCATGGGCCGCACGATCGGGATCGCACCGGCCACGGCGGCCTCGTAGGACAGCGGCACGCCGGCGGCGTCGGCCGCGTCCTGGAGCTGGCGGCCGTGCCGGGCGATGAGCGCCTTGTTCCCCGAGATCACCGGCTTGCCCGCGTGCAGGGCCCGCAGGATGCGGCTGCGGGCCGGTTCGATGCCCCCGGTGAGCTCGATGACCACGTCCGCGGCGTCGATGAGGGTCTCGGCGTCGGTCGTGAGCAGCTCCTCGGGCAGCTCGACGGTCCGCCGGGCGGTGCGGTCCCGCACGGCGATACCGACGAGCTCGACGGACGCGCCCACGCGGGCGGCGAACTCGGGTCCGTGGTCGAGCAGGGTCCGGGCCACCTCGGCGCCGACGTTGCCGGCACCGAGCAGGGCGACCTTCACGGTCGAGGGCGGGCGGGTGGTCTCAGGGGTCGAAGCGGTCAATCAGGCTCCCAGGTCGCGGGCGAACAGGTCTTCTTCGGTCTCGCCCCGCACGATGAGCCGTGCCTCCGGCACGTCCCCGGCGGCGCGCACGGCGACGACCGGCGGGCGGGCGATCCAGTTGTAGTTGCTGGACAGGGCCCAGCAGTAGGCACCGGTGGCGGGCACCGCCAGGACGTCCCCGGGGGCGAGGTCCGCCGGCAGGTAGACGTCCCGGACCACGATGTCGCCGGACTCGCAGTGCTTGCCCACCACCCGGGAGAGCACCGGGTCCCCCTCGGCGCGGCGGTTCGCGAGCACGGCGGTGTAGTCGGCCCCGTAGAGCACGGGCCGGGCGTTGTCGCTCATCCCGCCGTCCACGGAGACGTACCGGCGCGGTGCACCGGACTCCGCCGTGACGGTCTTGAGGGTGCCCACGGTGTAGAGGGTGCACGCGGCGGGCCCGGAGATCGCGCGGCCGGGCTCGATGGACAGGTGCGGGACGGCCATGCGCAGGGACCGGGCCGTGGTGGCCACCCGGTCCGCGAGGGCCTCGGCGATCTCGCGGGCCGGGCGCGGGGTGTCGGCCTCGGTGTAGGCGATGCCGTAGCCGCCGCCGAGGTCGAGCTCCGGCAGGGTCAGGCCGAAGCGCTCGTCGGCGTCGGCCATGAAGGCGAGCACCCGCTCGGCGGCCATCCCGAAGCCGTCGGCGTCGAAGATCTGGGAGCCGATGTGGCAGTGGATGCCGCGCAGGTCCAGCTCCGGCTCCAGGACGCACGCCGCGACGGCCTGCATCGCGGGACTGTCCCCGCCGCCGGCGGGCTCGGCCAGGGACAGGCCGAACTTCTGGTCCTCGTGGGCGGTGGCGATGAACTCGTGCGTGGAGGCGTGCACGCCGGGGGTGACGCGGATCAGCACGGGGGCGACGACGCCGAGGGTGCGCGCCAGGTGGGCGACGAGCTCGATCTCGGCGAGGGAGTCCACGACGATCCGGCCGAGGCCGTGGTCCAGGGCGCGGGTGATCTCGGCGGCGGACTTGTTGTTGCCGTGCAGGGCGATCCGGGCGGGCTCCATGCCGCCGCGCAGGGCGACGGCCAGCTCCCCGCCCGAGGCGGTGTCCACGTTGAGGCCCTCCTCGCGCAGCCAGCGCACCACCTCGGTGGTCAGGAAGGACTTGCCGGCGTAGTAGACGGAGACCTCGGCGCCGATCCGCGCGAACGCCTCGGTGAAGGCGGAGCGGAACTCGCGGGCGCGGGCCCGGAAGGTGTCCTCGGAGTAGACGTACGAGGGGGTGCCGTAGCGCTCGGCGAGCTCGGTCACGGGGATCCCCGAGACGGCCAGGACGCCGTCCGCCCCGCGGCGGAACGCCTCGGGCCAGATCACGGGGTCGAGCGCGTCGAGGTCCTCGGGCACGGTGAGCCAGGCCGGGGCCAGGGCGGAGCCCCCGGTGCGGGTGGTCCGGTCGACGGTCATGCGATCACATCCTCTCCGGTGCGGACACGCCGAGCACGCCCAGGCCGTTGGCCAGGACCTGGCGTGCGGCGTCGTTGAGCCACAGGCGGGTGCGGTGCAGGTCGGTGATCTCGTCCTCGCCCTGCGGCGCCACGCGGCAGGCGTCGTACCAGCGGTGGTAGGTCCCGGCCAGCACCTCGAGGTGGCGGGCCACGCGGTGCGGCTCGCGGAACTCGGCGGCCTGGGCGAGCACCGACGGGTACTGGCCCAGGGCGGCCAGCAGCTCCCCCTCCAGCGGGTGGTCGAGCAGCGCCGCGTCGAACACGGCCTCGCCCCGCCCGTCCGTGCGGGCGACGCCCGCCGCCGCGGCGTTGCGCCCCACGGCGCAGGTGCGGGCGTGGGCGTACTGGACGTAGAAGACCGGGTTCTCGTTGGACCGGCGGGTCAGCAGGCCCAGGTCGATGTCGATGTTCGAGTCCACGGAGAAGCGGGTCAGGGAGTACCGGGCGGCGTCCACGCCGACGGCCTCGACCAGGTCCTCCATGGTCACCACGTTCCCGGCGCGCTTGGACATCCGCACGGGGACACCGTCCTGGACGAGGTTCACCATCTGGCCGATGAGCACCTCGACCCGGTCCGGGGAGTCCCCCAGGGCCGCGGCGGCGGCCTTGAGCCGGGCCACGTAGCCGTGGTGGTCGGCGCCGAGCATGTAGATGCACAGGTCCGCCCCGCGGTCCCGCTTGTCCTTGAAGTAGGCGATGTCCCCGGCGATGTAGGCGGCCTGGCCGTCGGACTTCACGACCACGCGGTCCTTGTCGTCCCCGTAGGCGCTCGAGCGCAGCCACCACGCGCCGTCGGCGAAGTAGAGGGCGCCGGAGGTCTTGAGCTGCTCGAGGAGCGTCTCCACGGCGCCGTTGTCGAACAGGGACTGCTCGTGGAAGTACACGTCGAAGTCCACGCCGAAGTCGTGCAGCGAGGACTTGATCTCGGCGAACATCAGCTCGACGCCCGCGGCGCGGAACGCCTCCTGCGGGTCCCCGGACTCGAGGACGCCCGGGTTCTCGGCGACGATCCGTCCGGCGATGTCGGTGATGTACTCCCCGCCGTAGCCGTCCTCGGGGGCGGGCTCGCCCTGGGCGCGGGCCAGCAGGGAACGGGCGAAGCGGTCGATCTGCGCGCCGGCGTCGTTGAAGTAGTACTCGCGGACCACGTCCGCGCCCTGCGCCTCGAGCACCCGGGCCAGGGAGTCGCCGACGGCGGCCCAGCGGGTGCCGCCCAGGTGGACGGGGCCGGTGGGGTTCGCGGAGACGAACTCGAGGTTGACGGCCGTCCCGGCGAGCGAGCGGGCCCGGCCGAAGGCCTCGCCCTGCTCCACGACGGTCCGGGCGATCTCCCCGGCGGCGGCGGCGTCCAGGGTGATGTTGAGGAAGCCCGGGCCGGCCACGTCGACGGCGGCCACGCCCGCGGTGTCCTGCAGCCGGTCCCTGACCACGGCGGCGACGTCCCGGGGCGCCTGCCCCACCTTCTTCGCGAGCTGCATGGCCACGTTGGTCGCCCAGTCCCCGTGCTCCCGGTTCTTCGGTCGCTCGATCCGCACCTCCGGCAGCCGGGCGCCGTCGGCGAGGGCGAGCTCGCCCTGGGCCACGGCGTCCTGAAGGCATGCGGATACGGCGAGAGAAAGTTGTTCTGGAGTCACCGGACCAGTGTAACCGGGCGCCGTGGAGCGCCCGTGCCGGGGTGGTCGACGAGCACCCCCGGAAACCTGCTAGTATCGTCGAGGTTCATCGCTGAGGCGGTGAAAGGCCCGCGTAGCTCAGGGGATAGAGCGTCTGCCTCCGGAGCAGAAGGCCGTAGGTTCGAATCCTACCGCGGGCACCCATGGGACGAAGGCCCCGGACCGAGCGGTCCGGGGCCTTCGTCGTGCCCAGGGTCCGGGCGGCCCGCCCCACGGGCCCCGGCGGAGGCGGCCGAGATCCCGCGACCCGAGACCGGGACCGGGACGCCGTGGACCGCATGCCCTGCGACGGTCCCGGCGGCACCGGGCACGGGGCGTTCAGCGGCGCCCCGCGGGACGCTCGGCCACTGGTTCCTCCACCGTCCGGTACCGGACGGGACGTCCGCCGCGGACCCGGGCGACGACGTGGAGCAGCACGCCGACGGCGAGGACGATCCCGCCGCGGGCCCACACCCCGGGCTCCAGCTGCGTCAGCAGGACCAGGCACGACAGGACGGCGAGCACCGGCAGGGGCGTCCAGGCGTGGAAGTGCCGGTGCTCCACCGGCTCCCGGCGCAGCACGAGAACGGCGACGTTCGTGCTGATGAAGACGACGAGCAGCAGCAGCACCACCGTCTCCGCCAGGACGGCCACCCCGCCGGTGAGCGTCAGGGCCAGCGCGGCGAGGGTCGTCGCGACGATGGCGACCCACGGGGTGCCGCGCCGCGGGAGCACCCGGCCCAGCACGGCGGGGAAGAGCCCCTGCACGGCCATGCCGTAGGTGAGGCGGCTGGCCATGATCATGGTCAGCAGTGCGCCGTTGGCGACCGCGACGAGGGCGAGCAGGCTGAACAGCCAGCCCGGCACCGGGACCCCGGTGGCCGTCACGACGTCCAGCAGCGGGGCGCTCGAGGCCGCCAGCCGGTCGGCCGGGAGGGCCACCGAGGCCGCCGTGCCGACGAGCACGTACATCGCCCCGGCCGCCAGCAGGGAACCGAACAGGGCCCGGGGGTAGACCCGGGTCACGTCACGGACCTCCTCGGCGATGTTGGCCGAGGTCTCGAAGCCCACGAAGGAGTAGTACGCGAGCAGGGCGGCGCCCAGCACGCCCAGCAGCGGGTCGACCTCCTCGCCGAACCGCACGGCGCGCCCGACGTCGCCGCCCCCGCCGCCGAGCATGACCGCGACGGCCACGACGACCAGCACCAGTCCGGAGACCTCGAGCGCCGTCATGACGACGTTGGCGCGCAGCGACTCCTTGATCCCGCGCGCGTTGAGCAGGGCGATGGCGATCAGGAACACGATGGCCCCGGCAGCGGGGGGCACGTCCACGAACACTGCGAGGTAGTCCCCGCTGAACGCCAGGGCCAGGGCGGACGCGCTCACCACACCGGCGGTGAGCATGCAGAAGCCGACGAGGTAGGACACGACCGGGACGCGGAAGGCGCGGTGGGCGAAGACCGCCGCGCCGCCCGCCCGGGGGTACTTGGTGACGAGCTCGGCGTAGGACGCGGCCGTGAGCAGGGCGAGCAGCAGGGCCACGAGCATCGGGGCCCAGGTGACGCCGCCCACCTCGCCGGCGATGATGCCCACGAGGGCGTAGACCCCGGCGCCGAGGACGTCGCCGAGGATGAACAGGAACAGGAGCGGCCCGGTGACGTGCTTCTTGAGCCCCGGACCATCAGTAGGCTGATTGTGCATGCGTCGAGTCTAGGCCGATCGGCCGTCCTGGGCGGACGGCGCGTCATTCGGGGGCGCCGGGGTCTCCCGGTCCCGGGCGGCGGAAGCGCTCGGGGTCGAAGGGGAGCACCGGCCCGTCCCCGTACTGCTCGTCGAGCATCCGGTCCTCCGCGCTGGGCCCCTCCCCCGCCGAGCGGCGCCAGTTGAACCCGGCGATCGCCAGGGCGCCGCCGCCGAGCAGGGTCACGGCGCCCACGACGGTGACCACCACCCCGCGCCCGCTCAGGCTCTCGGCCTCTCCCGCGGAGACGCGCGCGATCAGGTGGATGGCCTCCGGCACGGTGAAGGTCGAGAGGAACAGGGCCAGCACGCCCACGGCCAGCAGCCACCCCCCGGTGCGCCGGCGGCGGGGGTGGCGCGGATCGGGGGTCTGGCTCACGGTGGTGCTCTCCTGGTGCTGGACGGGGCCGGGCGGACGGCCCGGACGTGCGGGACGGGGCGGGCCGCAGCCGGCCCGCCCCGTCGCCGTCCGTGCCGGTCCGGGACCGTCGTCGGGCTGCGGCGGCCGGTCAGGAACCGTCCTCGGTCTTGACGCTCTCGAACAGCGTAGCGTCGTCGAACGCCTCCTGCCCCGATCCCGGCTGCAGCCGGCGGAACTGCTCGAGCAGTCCGGGCACGGTCATAGTCTGCTTCTGCTCGGCGTCGAGCTCGAAGAGGATCCGGCCCTCGTGCATCATGATGAGCCGGTTGCCCAGGCGCAGGGCCTGGTCCATGTTGTGTGTGACCATCACCGTGGTGAGGTTCTGCTCGGCCACGATGTCCGCGGTGAGCCGGGACACGAGGTCCGCGCGCTGCGGGTCGAGGGCCGCCGTGTGCTCGTCCAGGAGCAGGATGCGGGGCTCCGAGAACGTCGCCATGAGCAGGGACAGGGCCTGCCGCTGGCCGCCGGAGAGCAGGCCCACCTTGGCGCCCAGCCGGTTCTCCAGGCCCAGCTCGAGGCTGGCCAGCTTCTCGCGGAAGAGCCGGCGGCGTGCGTTCGTCAGCCCCGGGGCGAGGCCGCGGGACTTCCCCCGCTGGAGCGCGATCGCCATGTTCTGCTCGACCGTCATGGTGGGCGAGGAGCCCTTCATGGGGTCCTGGAACACGCGGGACAGGTACCGTGCGCGCTTGTGCTCGGGCAGCCGGGTGACGTCGGTGTCGTCGACCCGCACGGTGCCCGTGTCCGGGATCAGCGTCCCGGAGATGGCGTTGAGGATCGTGGACTTGCCGGCGCCGTTGGAGCCGATCACGGTGAGGAAGTCGCCCTCCTCCAGGGTCAGCGAGACGCCGGCCAGGGCGCGCCGCTCGTTGACGGTCCCGGCGAAGAACGTCTTGTGGACGTTGTCGATGGTGAGCACGGCTCAGGCACCTGCCTTCGTGGTCGCGGGGGTGTCGGTGAGGTCGTCGACGAGGCGGGCCGCCTCGCTCGCCTGGTGCCGTTCCCTGCGGCGCCGGAAGAACTGCAGCTGCGGCACCACGAGCGCGGCCACCACGAGGACCGCGGAGATCAGCTTCATGTCGGACGGGTTGAGGCCCGCCTGCAGGGCCACGGTGATGACCAGCCGGTAGACGACCGAGCCGAGGACGACGGCCAGGGTCGCGACCACGACCGTGCGGGAGCCGAAGAGCCCCTGGCCGAGGATCACCGAGGCGAGCCCGACCACGATCAGGCCGATGCCCATGCCGATGTCGGCGAAGCCCTGGTACTGGGCCACGAGGGACCCGGCGAGGCCCACGAGCCCGTTGGACAGGCACAGGCCCAGCATCTTCTGGTGGTCCGTGTTCACGCCGAAGGAGCGGATCATCTCCGGGTTGTCGCCGGTGGCCTGCATCGCGAGCCCGGCGTCCGTGTAGAGGAACCAGTCGAGGAGGACCTTGACCACGGCGACGCCGAGCAGGAACAGGGCGATGCCGATCCACGTGCCCTGCACGCCCAGCTCGGCGAGCGGGGTGAAGATCGTGTCCTCGCGCAGCAGGGACAGGTTCGCCCGCCCGTCCATGACGCGCAGGTTGATGGAGTAGAGCGCGGTCATGGTGAGGATGCCCGCGAGCAGCCCGTTGATGTGGGCCTTGGTGTGGAGCAGGCCCGTGATGAGCCCGGCGAGCGCGCCGGTCACGAAGCCGGCGGCGGTGGCGAGCCAGGGGCTGCCGCCGCCCAGGATGATCATCGCCGTGGTGGCGGCGCCCGTGGTGAAGGACTGGTCGACCGTCAGGTCGGGGAAGTCGAGCACCCGGAACGTGAGGTAGACGCCCAGCGCCATGACCGCGTAGAGCAGTCCGAGTTCGATACCGGCTATCACTTCTGCTGGATCCGTTCTGGTTGGAGGTGGGACGGGGTCCGTCCGCCGATCGGGCGGGCGCGCCCCCCGTCGGGGTGGGGCGTGCAGGGGGCCGGGCGGGCCGGCGCCCGGGGTCACCGGGCGCCGGCGCCGTCCCGGCCCGCCCGGAGACTACTCGATGACCTGGTCGGCGGAGTCGCGCAGCTCCTGGGGGACCTCGACGCCCATCCGCTCGGCGGCCCTGAGGTTGATGATCAGCTCGGTCTCCTCCTGGGACTCGACGGGCATGGACGCGGGGTCCGCGCCCTCGGCGAGGATGCGCACGGCCATCTCCCCGGTCTGCCGGCCGAGCTGCTCGTAGTCGATGCCCTGGGTGATGAGGGCGCCGCGCTCCACGGAGTCGCCCTCGCCCGCGATCAGGGGGATCTGCTTGGACTCGGCGGCGGCGATCACGGCCTCGAGGCCGGAGACCACCTTGTTGTCGGTGGGCACGTAGATCGCGTCCGTGTCGAAGGACTCGGCGGCCTGGGCCACCTCGGAGGTGTTGGTGACGGCCTTCTCGACGACCTCCAGCCCCTCGTCGGCGGCGGCCTCCTTGGCCATGTCCACCTGGACCTGGGAGTTGGTCTCGCCCGAGCTGTAGATGATCCCGACGGACTGCGCGTCCGGGTCGAGCTGCTTGATCAGCGCGATCTGCTCGGCGACCGGGTTCATGTCGGTGGTGCCCGTGACGTTGCCGCCGGGGTTCTCGAGCGAGTCGACCAGGCCGGCCTCGACCGGGTCGGTGACGGCCGTGAAGAGCACCGGGCGGTCGGTGACGGCCTGGGCCACGCCCTGGGCGGAGGGCGTCGCGATGGCCAGGACGAGGTCCGCGTCCGAGGACGCCATGTTGGAGGCGATGCTGGTGGAGGTGCCCTGGTCGCCGGAGGCGTTCTGGAGGTCGAGGGTGAGGTTGTCCCCCTCCGTGTAGCCGCCCTCCTCGAGCGCGGCGACGAAGCCCTCCCGCGCGGCGTCGAGCGAGGGGTGCTCCACGAACTGGCTGATCCCGACGGTGGCCTCCTCGACGGCCTCGCCGGTGCCTCCTCCGCCGCCGGCGGTCCCGGTCTCGGAGCCGCCGCAGGCCGTGAGCAGCAGGGCGGTGGAGGCGAGGGCCGCCGTCATCGGGAACAGTCGCTTCATGGTGGATCCTTTCGAGAACGAGTGGTGTCAGCGATATTACCTGCCGTTAGTTCACAAAATGAGAGGCAGCTCACAAGTGGTGACAGAACGGCGCCGACGGCGTGTCGGAGATGCCCGATCGTCCACCGGGGCCGGGCCCTCCGCGGGCCGTGTCCCCGGTAGGATCGGGGGGTCATGTCAGCATCCCTGAGCAGCCCCCCCGCCGTCGTCTACCCCGAGCACCTCCCGGTCTCCGCGCGCCGGGAGGACATCATGGACGCGATCTCCGCGCACCAGGTGGTGGTGATCGCGGGCGAGACCGGTTCCGGCAAGACGACCCAGATCCCCAAGATGTGCCTCGAGCTCGGCCTCGGCGAGCGCGGCCTGATCGGGCACACCCAGCCGCGGCGGATCGCCGCGCGCTCGGTCGCCGAGCGCATCGCCTCGGAGCTGGGCGAGAAGATCGGCGGCACGGTCGGCTACCAGGTGCGCTTCACCTCCGAGGTGGGCGCCGACTCGCGGATCAAGCTGATGACCGACGGCATCCTGCTCGCCGAGATTCAGCACGACCGGCTGCTGCAGAAGTACTCGGCGATCATCATCGACGAGGCCCACGAGCGCTCCCTGAACATCGACTTCCTGCTGGGCTACCTCCGGCGGATCCTGCCCCGCCGGCCCGACCTCAAGGTGATCATCACCTCGGCCACGATCGACCCGGAGCGCTTCGCCCGGCACTTCGCGCCGGAGCCGGCCGAGGGCGCCGAGCCGGAGCCGGCGCCGGTCATCGAGGTCTCGGGCCGCACCTACCCGGTGGAGGTCCGCTGGCGCCCGCTCGCCCAGTCCCGGTCGGGGGACGGCGGTCAGGACGCCGAGGACGCCGGCGACGGGCTGGAGGACGAGGACCGGGACCCGATCGACGCCGTGTGCGACGCCGTCGTGGAGCTCTCCGCCGAGCCGCCCGGGGACATCCTCGTCTTCTTCGCCGGGGAGCGGGAGATCCGCGACGCCCAGGAGGCGCTGCAGGCCACCCTGAAGCGGGTCCGGGCCCTGGCCGACACCGAGATCCTGCCCCTGTTCGGCCGGCTGTCCATGGCGGAGCAGCACCGGGTGTTCGCGCCGTCGGGCCGTCGCCGGATCGTCCTGGCCACCAACGTGGCCGAGACGTCCCTGACCGTCCCGGGCATCAAGTACGTGATCGACCCCGGCACGGCCCGCATCTCGCGCTACTCGGCACGGACCAAGGTGCAGCGCCTCCCGGTCGAGCGCATCTCCCGGGCCTCGGCGAACCAGCGCGCGGGCCGCTGCGGGCGCGTCTCCGACGGCATCTGCATCCGGCTCTACTCGGAGGAGGACTACCTCTCCCGCCCGGAGTTCACCGATCCCGAGATCCTGCGCACCTCGCTGGCCGCCGTGATCCTGCAGATGACCTCGGTGGGGGTCGTCAAGGAGCCCGGGGACATCGAGCGCTTCCCGTTCGTGGAGCCGCCCGAGTCCCGGGCCGTCAAGGACGGCGTGGCCCTGCTCCGGGAGCTCGGCGCCCTCGAGGAGCCCCGGGGGGCGTCCCCGCGCGGACGCCGGGACGACGACGGCCGCGGTCCGCTGACCCCGGTGGGCCGGCAGCTGGCGCAGCTGCCGGTGGACCCGCGGCTGGGCCGGATGATCGTGGAGGCCGACCGGCGGGGCTGCGCGCGGGAGGTCATGGTGCTGGCCGCGGCGATGACCGTGCAGGACCCCCGGGAGCGGCCCCTCGAGAAGCGCCAGCAGGCCGACGAGCTGCACAAGCGGTTCTTCGACGAGAACTCCGACTTCACGTCCTGGCTGCTGCTGTGGCGCTACGTCCAGGAGCAGCAGGAGGAGCTGTCCTCCACCCGTTTCCGGAAGCTGTGCCAGCGGGAGTACCTGAACTTCCTGCGGATCCGCGAGTGGCAGGACCTCTACGCCCAGCTGCGCCAGATGGGCCAGCAGGTCGGCATCCGGGTCGGCAAGGGCCGCGAGGTGGACCCCTCCGGGAAGGAGCGGGAGATCCACGTCTCGCTGCTGGCCGGGCTGCTGAGCCACATCGGGCTCAAGGACGAGCGCAAGCGGGAGTACCAGGGGGCGCGCGGCTCACGCTTCGCCGTGTTCCCGGGCTCGAACCTGTTCAAGAGGTCCCCGGACTGGATCATGTCCGCGGAGCTCGTGGAGACCTCCCGGCTGTGGGCCCGCGTCAACGCCGCGATCGACCCGCTGTGGGCCGAGGAGCTGGCCCCGCACCTGGTCAAGCGCAGCGTCTCGGAGCCGCACTGGTCCCGGGCGCAGGGCTCCGTCATGGCCTACGAGAAGGTCACCCTCTACGGCGTGCCCGTCGTGGCGCAGCGCCGGATCAACTTCTGGCGGGTGGACCCCGCCCTCGCGCGGGAGCTGTTCCTCCGCCACGCCCTCGTGGAGGGCGACTGGCAGACCCGGCACCGGTTCTTCGCGCGCAACCGCAAGCGCCTGGCCGAGGTCGAGGAGCTCGAGAACCGGCTGCGCCGCAAGGACCTGCGGGTCGACGACGAGGCCCTGTTCGAGTTCTACGACGCCCGGATCCCGGCGTCCGTGGTCTCCGCGCGGCACTTCGACGCGTGGTGGAAGAAGGCCCGGCAGCAGGACGAGCACCTCCTGGACCTGGACCCCGAGGACCTGATCGACGAGGAGGCCGGCGGCTACGACGAGTCCCGGTACCCGCGCCAGTGGGTCCGGCGCACCCGCGACGGGGAGCTGGTGCTCGACCTCGCCTACGAGTTCGCCCCGGGCGCCGACCAGGCCGACGGCGTGACCGTGCGGGTGCCCGTCCTGTTCCTCCACCAGATCGACCCCGAGCAGTTCCGGTGGCAGATCCCCGGCCTGCGCACCGAGCTCGTCACCGCGCTCATCAAGTCCCTGCCGAAGGCCGTGCGGCGCAACTTCGTGCCGGCCCCCGACGTCGCCCGCCAGGCGGTGGCGATGCTCGAGGCCGACTTCGACCCGGCCGTCGACGCCCTCGAGCCGTCCCTGGAGCTGGTCCTGCGCCGGCTCCGGGGCCACGTGGTGCCGCCGGGGTCGTGGAACTGGGACGCGGTCCCGGCCCACCTGCGGATGCGCTTCGAGGTGCGGGACCGCCGCAACCGGGTGCTGGGCGAGGGCGAGGACCTCGAGGCGCTCCGGGCGCAGCTGCACGACGAGATCCGCGCCGCCCTGGCCGAGTCCCTCGGCGCCGTGCCCGGCACCCCCTCCGGGCTCCCGGCCGGCGGACCCGCCCGGAAGGACCCGCGCACCCCGGCGCCCCGGCCGCCGGCGGCCCCCGCGGCGCCGGCGCTCGAGCGCTCGGGCCTGACGGGGTGGCCGGAGGAGGACCTGCCCCGCAGCGTCGAGACCACGGTGGCCGGCCAGCGGATCACCGGGTGGCCCGCGCTGGTCCCCGAGCGCCCCCGGGGCTCGGCGGAGCGGGCGGCGGGCCGGGAGACCACGGTGGCCGTGCGCATCCTGCCCTCGGCCGCCGAGCAGCGGGCCGCGCAGCGCCGCGGGGTGATCACCCTGCTGCAGCTGCGCATCCCCTCCCCCGAGCGGTACGTGCTGGAGCACCTCAACAACCGGGAGAAGCTGGTCTTCACCCAGAACCCGCACGGGTCGGTCGCCGAGCTCATCGCGGACTGCACGGTCGCCGCGATCGACAAGCTCACCCCGCCCGAGCCCCCGTTCACCCGTGCCGCGTTCGACGCCCTGCACGAGCACGTCCGGGCGGAGCTCATCGACACCGTCTTCCAGGTCACCGCGCTCGTGGAGCAGGTGCTCTCCGGGGCGGCCCGGATCCGCAAGCAGCTGAAGCGGTCCTCCTCGCTCGCCGCGGTGAACTCGCTCAACGACGTCAAGGCCCAGCTGGAGCACCTCGTGCACCCGGGCTTCGTCGCGGCCACCGGCTACGACCAGCTCCAGCACCTGCCGCGCTACGTGCGGGCGATGGAGGTGCGGCTCGAGAAGCTCGCCGGGCACCTCCAGCGGGACACGGTGGGGATGCTGGCCGTGCAGAAGCTCGAGGACGACTACGACGCCGCGCTGGACTCGCTGCCGCCGCACGCCCCGGTCCCGGCCGAGCTGCGCCGGGTGGCCTGGATGATCGAGGAGCTGCGGGTCTCGCTGTTCGCCCAGGAGCTGGGGACCGCCCACACCGTCTCGGAGAAGCGGATCCGCAAGGCCCTCAAGGACGCCCTCGAGGCCGCCCGGGCCTGACCCGCCGGCGGTCCGTGCGCGCCTGTCCCGGTCGGCGTCCTGCGGTCACGCCTGCGGGACGGAGGACCCGTGCCCGGCCTCGACCAGGGCGGCCCGGAGCCGCTCGGCGGCCTCGTCCATCCACGCGGGGTCCGGGTCGCGGAGCACGTTGGCGAACTGGAACTGCTCCACCGAGTCCGCCGGCCACACGTGCACGTGGGTGTGCGGGACCTCGAAGCCCTGGATCATCTGACCCACCCGCGCCGGCCGCCACACGGCGTCGATGGCCTGCCCGATCCGCTGGGAGACCACCATCAGGTGCGCCGCGAGGTCCTCGGGCAGGTCGATCCAGTGGTCGTGCTCCTCGCGCGGGACCACGAGGGTGTGGCCCTGCGAGAGGGGGTCGATCGACAGGAAGCCGACGCAGCGCTCGTCCTGCCAGACGAAACGGCCGGGGATCTCCCCCTCGATGATCTTCGTGAAGACGGTGCTCACAGGTGGTTCCTCTCGGTGGTCGGGTCGGTCCGCGGACTCCGGGGGCGGCGTCCCCGCGGCTACAGGCGCACGCGCTCGCCGGTGGCCAGGTGGCGGTACTCGGCCCCGTACTTCGCGGCGAACGTGCGCAGCTGCCCCTCGATCACGCCGAAGCCGTTGTCGGAGAGCAGCCCGTCGTGGAT
Source organism: Kocuria sp. CH-021 (assembly GCF_049716185.1). NCBI lineage: Bacteria > Bacillati > Actinomycetota > Actinomycetes > Micrococcales > Micrococcaceae > Kocuria > Kocuria sp. CH-021. The sequence goes on from NZ_JBNAFK010000011.1 coordinate 22,305, forward strand.
CTGGTGCACCCGCTCGGGGCGCACGGCCACCACGAAGTCGACGACCTCCGCGAGCTTGTTCCAGGGCGCGTGGATCGGGGCCAGCAGCACGGGGGCGGAGAGCCCGTGCGGGACCACGAGCGAGTCGCCGGGGTGGTAGACGGTGTCGTCGACCAGGTAGCCGATGTTGTCCACGGTGCGGATCAGCGGGTGGATCAGCGCGTGCTGGCCGCCGAACGTCCGCACGGTGAAGCCGGCGACCTCCAGCACGGTCTCGGGCTCGGCGTCGTGGATCGCGTGGCCCTCCCCCAGGGCCTCCCGCAGTCCCGCGGCCACCGGAGCCGGGGCGTGCACCTCGACCTCCGGGTGCGCCCGCAGGTGCGCGTGCACGGGCTCCGGGTCGAGGTGGTCGGGGTGCACGTGCGTGATCAGCAGGACGTCCGCCCCGTCGAGGGCCTCCGCCAGCTCGTCCGGCCCGGAGAACGTGCCCGGGTCGATGACCAGGACCCGGCCCTCCTTCTCGAGCCGCACGCACGAGTGGGTGTACTTGATCAGCTCCATGGGCCCACCCTATCCCCGGCCCCGTCCAGGCCCCCAGGACGGCGGAGGACGTGTCGGGCGGTCCTTGTTAAGCTGGGGGCCTGCCCGGGCACCGGCGACGAGAGGACGAGGCGTGAGCGTGAGAACCAGCGGGGGCGGCGCCGGGGAGGTCCGCAACACCCGGCAGCGCCGTGCCGTCGCCCAGGCCCTCGCGTCCCGGGAGGACTTCATCTCCACGCAGGACCTGCACGCCCTGCTGCGGGAGCGCGGCGACTCCGTCTCCCTGGCCACCACCTACCGGATCCTGCAGTCGATGTCCGAGCTCGGGGAGCTGGACGTGCTGCGCAGCGACGACGGCGAGGCCATCTACCGGCGCTGCGCGGCCGAGCACCACCACCACCATCTGGTGTGCCGCCGCTGCGGCGCCGCCGTGGAGCTCGAGGCGCCGGCCGTCGAGGAGTGGGCCGGGCGCACCGCCGCCGCCCACGGCTTCACCGAGGTGGACCACACGGTGGAGATCACCGGCCTGTGCACCGCCTGCGGAGCGCGACGGGCCGATGGCTGAGCCGGGCCCGTCCCGCGGCGTCTTCGTCCTCGCGGTCAACCCGCGCGCCGGCCGCGGCCGCGCCCTGGCGGAGGCGCACCGGGCCGCCGAGCTGCTGCGCACCGGCGGCGACGAGACCGTGGTGCTCTCCGCGGGGGACCTCGACGCCCTGCTGGCGCTGGTCCGCGAGCACCTGCGGGTGCGGGCCCTCTCGACCCGGGCGCTCGTGGTCGTGGGCGGGGACGGGATGGTCCAGGCCGGTCTCGGGGTGCTCGTGGAGCTCGCCGCGCAGGGCGTCGAGATCCCGCTGGGCGTGGTGCCGTGCGGGACCGGCAACGACCTGGCCCGCCACTTCGGCGTCCCGCTGCGGGACCCGGTGGCCGCCGCGGGCCGGATCCTGCGCCGGCTCGACGATCCCGGGCCGCGCCGCCTCGACGTCGGCCGGGTGCGCTTCCCGGACGGGCGCACGGCCGTCTTCGCCACCGCCCTGTGCGCCGGCTTCGACGCCGTGGTCAACGAGCGCGCCAACCGGTGGCTGCGCCTGAGCGGCTCCACCAAGTACCTGCTGGCCGTCCTGGTGGAGATCGTGCGGCTGCGCACCGTCCGCTACCGGCTCGAGATCGAGGACGCCGGCGGCGAGCGCCGCACGGAGCGCCGGGAGGGGGTCCTGCTGAACGTCGCCAACACCTCGTCGATCGGGGGCGGGCTGACGATCGTGCCCGCGGCCCGGGCGGACGACGGTCTGCTGGAGCTGTTCACCGTGGCGCCCCTGGGCCGGGCCCGCTTCCTCTTCCTGTTCCCGCGACTGTTCTCGGGCCGGCACGTGACGCTGCCGAGCGTGCGGATCGAGCGGGTCCGCTCCGTGGCCGTGGACGCCGCGGACGTCACCGTCTACGCCGACGGGGAGCGCCTGGGACCCCTCCCGGTGCGCGTGGACGTCCTCCCCGCCGCCGTCCGCGTCCTGGCCTGAGCCCGCCCCGCACCGGCCCCGCGGGCGCACGGCCGGCAGTCCGCGCACCGGGCCGGTGCCCGTCCGCCGCTCAGCGCGGCGGCTCCGAGGTGTCCACCCGGTCCCCGCGGCGCTGCCGCCGGTCCTGGGTGGTGTCGCGGATCTCGCCGACCAGCTCCTCGATGACGTCCTCGAGGAAGAGCACGCCCAGGGTCTGCCCGCCCGGGTCGACCACGCGCGCCAGGTGCGAGCCCGTGCGCTGCATGGCCGCCAGCGCGTCGTCGATCTCGATGCCGGGGCGCAGGTTCGCCAGGGAGCGGACCCGGGTCACCGGCACCGGCTCGTTGTAGCGGCTCTCCGGGATGGACAGGACGTCCTTGATGTGCAGATAGCCGTTGAGCTCGCCGTCGTCCTCGGTGAGGGCGAAGCGCGAGAAGCCCGTGCGGGCCACCGCCTTCTCGACCTCCGCCGCGGAGGCGTCCTCGGGCAGCGTCACGAGCTCGTGCAGGGGCACCATGACGTCGGCGGTGCGCTTGGACGAGAACTCGAGCGCGCCGGACAGCAGGCCCGTCTGGTCCGCCACGGTGCCCTCCTTCGTGGACTCCGCCACGATGGACTGGAGCTCGTCCAGGGTGAAGGTCGAGGAGACCTCGTCCTTCGGCTCGATGCCCATCAGCTTCAGCACGTGGTTCGCCGACCAGTTCAGCGTGGCGATGACCGGCTTCACCACCCGGGAGACGAACACGAGCGGCGGCGCGAGCAGCAGCACCGCCCGGTCGGCGGCGGACACCGACATGTTCTTCGGCACCATCTCCCCGAACACCACGTGCAGGAAGGTCACCACGAGCAGGGCTGTGAGGAACCCGCTGACGTCGGCGACCTCGGCCGGCACGCCCAGGTGCTCCAGCGGGCCGGAGACGATGTGGTGCAGCGCCGGCTCGGAGATGTTGAGGATCAGCAGGGAGCACACGGTGATGCCCAGCTGGCAGCAGGCCAGCATCAGGGACACGTGCTCCATCGCGTACAGCGCGGTCCGGGCCCGCTTGTTGCCGTCCTCGGCCAGCGGCTCGATCTGGCTGCGCCGCGCGGACATGACGGCGAACTCGCCGCCCACGAAGAAGGCGTTGCCCGCCAGGAGCACCACGAGCCATGCCAGGCCTGCCCAGTCGCTCATCGTGCGTCCTCCTCCCGTGCGCTGTCCTCGCGGGTGCCCGCGGCGGCGTCCTCGTGCTCTTCCGGGGACGGGACGAAGCGGATGCGGTCCACACGGCGTCCCTCCATCCGGGCGACCTCGAGCACGCCGCCCTGGACGGGGACCACGTCCCCGGTCCTCGGGACCTGCCCGAGCCGGTCCATCATGAAACCGCCCATGGTCTCGTAGGCGGGCCCGTCCTCGATGTCGAGCTCGGTGATCTGCTCGGAGACCTCGTCGGGGCGCATCAGCCCCGGGAAGTACCACTCGCCCGTCGCGGACTGCAGGGCCCCGAGGCTGAGCCGGTCGTGCTCGTCGGAGACCTCCCCGACCACCTCCTCGACGAGGTCCTCGAGGGTGACGACGCCGGCGGTGCCGCCCCACTCGTCGACGACCACGGCCATCTGGAGCCCGCCGGAGCGCAGCTGCACGAGCAGCGAGTCCAGGTGGACGGTCTCGGGCACGCGCAGGACGTCCTCCATGATCGCCCCGCACTCCAGGGCGGCGCGGCGCTCCGACGGCACGGCCACGGCCTTCTTGATGTGCACCACGCCGCGGACGTCGTCCGGGGAGTCGTCCATCACGGGGAAGCGGGAGTGGCCGGTGCGCGAGGCCACGGCCACGACGTCCGCCACGGACTCGTGGGAGTCGAGCATCTGCACGCGGATCCGGGGCGTCATGACGTCCGCGGCCGTGCGCTCCGCGAACGTGAGGGTCTTGGCGACGAACGCGGCGGTGCCGGCGTCCAGGGTGCCCATCTTCGCGGAGCGGCGGACCATCGAGGACAGCTCCTCCGGGGAGCGTGCGCCCGAGAGCTCCTCCTTGGCCTCCATCCCGAACAGGTGCAGGACACGGTTGGCCACGCCGTTGAGCGTGACGACGAACGGCTTGAACACCGCCGTGAACACCAGCTGGGGGCGGGCGACCAGCCGGCCCACCCGGAACGCCTCCGCGATCGCCCAGTTCTTGGGCACGAGCTCGCCCAGCAGCATCGACAGCAGCGTCGAGATGAGCATCGACAGCGCCAGGGTCGCTCCCCCAGCGGCCGCCACGGACAGGCCGGTGAGCTCGGCGATCGGCTCCCGCAGGAAGGACTGGAGCGCGAGGTCCAGGGTGTAGCCGGTGAGCAGGGTGGTCAGGGTGATCCCGAGCTGGCAGCTGGAGAGCTGCGTGGACAGGGACTTGAGGCACTTGAGCAGCGGTTCCGCGGCCCGGTCGCCCTCGGCGACCGCACGGCGCACCGTGGTCTGGTCGAGGGCCACGAGGGAGAACTCGACGGCCACGAAGAAGCCCGTGCCGAGGATCAGGAGCAGGCCCGCCGCCAGGAGCAGCCATTCCATCAGGAGCAGCCTCCCGTGGCGGCCCGCCGGGCGGGGGCCGGGGCCGTACGGCCGGGGGCGGGGCGGGGGACGGTGGGTGAGCCGGCACGGGGGCCGCGGCGGGGGACGCCGCGGCCGGGCCGGCAACTACTGAACGAGTCCATGAGAGCTCCAGAGTACCGGAGCGGGGCCCGCCCGGCGCGCGGCTCAGGACCAGCTGACGGCGCGCGCCCTGCCCTCCTCGTAGCCGGAGGCGGACTGGATGCCGACCACGGCTCGGGACGCGAACTGCTCGAGGGTCGTGGCCCCCGCGTAGGTCATGGAGCTGCGCACGCCGGCGGTGATCTGGTCCACGAGGTCCTCCACGCCGGGGCGCTCGGGGTCGAGGTACATCTTGGAGCTCGAGATGCCCTCCTCGAACAGGCCCTTCCGGGCCCGGGCGAAGGCGCCCTCGCCCCGGGTGCGCTCGCGCACCGCGCGGGTCGAGGCCATGCCGAAGCTCTCCTTGTACATGCGCCCGTCCGCGTCCACGTTGAGCTCGCCGGGCCCCTCGTGGGTGCCGGCGAACCAGGAGCCCACCATCACCTGGCTGGCGCCGGCCGCGAGCGCCAGGGCGACGTCCCGGGGGTGCTTGACCCCGCCGTCCGCCCAGACGTGCCGGCCCAGTCCCGCCGCGGCCTCGGCGCACTCGAGCACGGCGGAGAACTGCGGCCGCCCCACGGCGGTCATCATCCGGGTGGTGCACATCGCGCCGGGGCCCACGCCCACCTTCACGATGTCCGCGCCGGCGTCGACGAGGTCCTGGACGCCGTCCGCGGTGACCACGTTGCCCGCCACGACGGGCACGTCGGGAGCCGCGGCGCGCACCTGCTCGAGGGCCTCCACCATCTTGCGCTGGTGGCCGTGGGCGGTGTCGACGACGAGGACGTCCACCCCGGCGTCGAGCAGGGCCCTGGCCTTGCCCCGCACGTCCCCGTTGATGCCCACGGCGGCGCCCACCCGGAGCCGCCCGGCGCCGTCCAGCGCGGGGGTGTAGATGGTGGAGCGCACCGTGCCCTTGCGGGTCAGCACGCCCACGACCGTGTCCCCGTCCAGCACGGGCGCCACGTGGGCGCGGGTCTGGGTCAGCCGGTCGTAGGCGGCGGCGAGGACGTCGTCGCCGGAGCCGGCCCGGACGTCCGCCAGGGAGAACACCGGGGCGTCGGTGCGCATGATCGAGCCGAGCTGGGTGAAGCGGTCCACCTCGGTGCAGTCGGCCGCGAGCACCACCCCGCGGTAGGCCCGGTCCGGCCCGCACACCACCACGGCGCCGTGGGGTCGCTTGTGCATGATGCCCAGGGCGTCGTGGACCGTGTCCTCGGCGCCGAGGACCACGGGCGTCTCGAAGCGCGGCGAGCGGTCCTTGACCCAGGACGTGACGTCGGCGATGACGTCGAGCGGGATGTCCTGCGGCAGGATGCCCAGTCCGCCGCGCCGGGCGAGCGTCTCGACCATCCGGCGGCCGGTGACCGCCGTCATGTTCGCGGCCACGAGCGGCACGGTGGCGCCCGTGCCGTCGCGCGGGGTGAGGTCGACGTCGAAGCGGGAGGTGACCCGGGAGCTCGAGGGGACGAGGAACACGTCGCTGTAGGTCAGGTCGGAGGTGGGGGTGTTGAGAAAGCGCACGCGCGCCAGTCTAGCCGGGGCCCCGCGACACGCGCCCCGGGGCGGGGCCGCGGACTAGCCATGCCGCCGCGCGGATCACTAGACTCGCCGGAGGTACGGCCGCGCCCGGTCGACGACCGTCCGGCCGGTCCGGAGGCGGACGCCGGCGGCTGTCGCGGGAGACGGCCGGCGACGAACACCGGCGGCGGGTCCGGACGCTGCTGGGACCGACACTGTGGAGACCGGGCAGACGGCCTCCACGCGATCAACCATGGAAGAGGCGTATTCCCCGTGCCACATCAGCCACAGCACCCCATCCCTGAAGAATTCGCAGGTAACGAGTGGCTCGTCGACGAACTGTTCGAGAAGTACCGGACGGACAAGAACTCGGTGGACGAGAAGTGGTGGCCCATCTTCGAGTCGATGAGCGCGGACAACGGCACGCCCGCGGAGCAGCAGAGCAAGGCCCCGGCGTCCTCCTCCCAGGAGAAGGCCCCCACGTCCTCCCCGAAGGAGAAGGCCCCGGAGGGCACCGCCCCCAAGACCCCCGCCGCCCCCAAGGCCCCCAGGGCCGAGTCCGGGACCGCTGAGCGGACCGACTCCGCGCCGGCGACGAAGCCGGCCGCGAAGCCCGCCGCGGCGCCCGCCCCCCGCAAGTCCGGCGCCAAGGCCGAGGGCCGGCCCGAGACCGACCAGGGCGAGGCCGAGACCACGGAGGCGAAGCGGCCCATCCCGGCCCAGCCCGCCCGCGCCCGCGCCACGGCCCCCAACCACGACGCGCCGGCCGAGGACAAGGTCGTCAAGCTGCGCGGGCCCGCGAAGGCCGTGGCCGCCAACATGGACGCGTCCCTCACCGTGCCCACCGCCACCACGGTCCGCGCCGTCCCGGCGAAACTGCTGATCGACAACCGCATCGTCATCAACAGCCACCTCGCCCGCAACCGTGGCGGCAAGGTGTCCTTCACGCACCTGATCGGCTACGCGGTGATCAAGGCCCTGGCCAACTACCCGTCCCAGAACGTCGTCTACGACGAGCAGGACGGCAAGCCCGTCGCGGTGCACCCCGCCCACGTCAACTTCGGCATCGCCATCGACATCCCGAACAAGGACGGCTCCCGCAACCTCGTGGTGCCGAACATCAAGGGCGCCGAGGACATGTCCTTCATGCAGTTCTGGAACGCGTACGAGGACGTCGTCCGCCGCGCGCGCGCCAACGAGCTGACCATGGAGGACTACCAGGGCACCACGGTGTCCCTGACCAACCCGGGCGGCATCGGCACGGTGCACTCGGTGCCGCGGCTGTCCAAGGGGCAGGCGTGCATCGTCGGCGTGGGCGCGCTCGACCACCCCGCCGAGTACCGGGGCTCCTCCCCCAAGACGATCGCGCGGCACGCGGTCTCGAAGATCATCACGCTGACCTCGACCTACGACCACCGCGTCATCCAGGGCGCGGGCTCCGGCGAGTTCCTGCGCCTGATCGAGTCCTACCTGCTGGGCGGGGAGGACTTCTACGACGAGATCTTCGAGGCCCTGCGGATCCCCTACGAGCCCGTGCGCTGGGCCGTGGACAACCAGGTCAACCCCGAGATCCAGGTCAACAAGGTCGCCCGGATCCAGCAGCTGATCCACGCCTACCGGGTCCGCGGGCACCTCATGGCGGACACCAACCCGCTCGAGTACGTGATGCGCAAGCACCCGGACCTCGACATCCGCACGTACGGGCTGTCCCTGTGGGACCTGGAGCGGGAGTGGCCCACCGGGGGCTTCGGCGGCGCGGACGTGCTGAGCCTGCGCACCATCCTGGGCCGGCTGCGGGACGCCTACTGCCGCACCGTCGGCGTGGAGTACATGCACCTGCAGGAGCCGGAGGAGCGCGAGTGGTTCCAGGACCAGCTCGAGCACGGCTACCAGAAGCCCAGCCGCGAGGAGCAGTTCCGCATCCTCGGCCGGCTCAACGCCGCCGAGGCCTTCGAGACGTTCCTGCAGACCAAGTACGTGGGCCAGAAGCGGTTCTCCCTCGAGGGCGGCGAGTCCCTGATCCCGCTGCTGGACGAGATCATCTCCGACGCCGCCGACGCCGGGCTCGCCGGCGTGGGCATCGCCATGGCCCACCGCGGCCGGCTCAACGTGCTCACCAACATCGCCGGCAAGTCCTACGCCCAGGTCTTCCGCGAGTTCGAGGGCAGCCAGGACCCGCGCACCACCGAGGGCTCCGGCGACGTGAAGTACCACCTCGGCACCGAGGGCTCCTTCACCTCCGACAACGGCAACGAGACCCAGGTCTACCTGGCCGCCAACCCGTCCCACCTCGAGGCGGCCGACCCGGTCGTCGAGGGCATCGCCCGGGCCAAGACCGACGTCCTGGGGGCCGGTCCCGAGGGCGACGGCACCTTCCCCGTGCTGCCCATCCAGGTGCACGGCGACGCCGCCTTCGCGGGCCAGGGCGTGGTCGCGGAGGTCCTGCAGATGGCCCTGCTGCCCGGCTACACGGTGGGCGGCACCGTCCACGTCGTGGTGAACAACCAGGTGGGCTTCACCACCGCGCCCGCCGCGGCCCGGTCCACCACGTACGCCACGGACATCGCCAAGGGCCTGCAGGCGCCGATCTTCCACGTCAACGCCGACGACCCCGAGGCCGTCACGCACGTGGGCCAGATGGCGTTCGCGTACCGGCAGGCCTTCCACAAGGACGTCATCATCGACCTCGTGTGCTACCGGCGCCGCGGCCACAACGAGGGCGACGACCCCTCGATGACGCAGCCGCTGATGTACAACCTCATCGAGGAGAAGCGCTCGACCCGGAAGATCTACACCGAGAACCTCGTGGGCCGCGGCGACATCACCCAGGAGGAGGCCGACCGGGCGCTGAAGGACTACCAGGAGCGGCTGGAGCGGGTCTTCGCCGAGACCCACGAGGCGCAGACCTCCTCCATCCCGCTGGTCACCGGGGACTCCGCCGCGATCTCGAACATCGAGCGGCCCTCCGCCCAGCAGGCCGACTCCGGGGTGTCCATCCCGCGCACCACGGCGATCTCCGGCGAGGCCGCCGAGCGGATCGGCGCGGTGCACCTGGAGGTCCCCGAGGACTTCACCGTGCACAAGAAGCTGCGCAAGCTGCTCGAGCGCCGCGAGGCGATGACCCGCGAGGGCGGCGTGGACTGGGGCATGGGCGAGCTCATGGCCTTCGGGTCCCTGATGATGGAGGGCATCCCGGTCCGGATGTCCGGCCAGGACGTCCGGCGCGGCACCTTCACCCAGCGCCACGCCGTGTTCTACGACGCCGGCACGGGTGCGGAGTGGACCCCGCTCAACCACCTCTCCGGGAACCAGGCGCAGCTGGCGATCTACAACTCGCTGCTGTCCGAGTACGGGGTGCTGGGCTTCGAGTACGGCTACTCCGTGGAGCGCCCCGAGGCCCTGACCGTCTGGGAGGCCCAGTTCGGCGACTTCGTCAACGGCGCCCAGATCATCCTGGACGAGTTCGTCTCCTCCGCCGAGCAGAAGTGGGGCCAGCGCTCCTCGCTGGTCATGCTCCTGCCGCACGGGTTCGAGGGACAGGGCCCGGACCACTCCTCCGCCCGCATCGAGCGCTTCCTGACGCTGTGCGCCGAGAAGAACATGGTCGTGGCCAACCCCTCGACGCCGGCGAACCACTTCCACCTGCTGCGCCGGCAGGCCTACAGCCGCCCGCGCAAGCCGCTGGTGGTGGCCACGCCGAAGCAGCTGCTGCGCCTCAAGGCGGCGGCCTCCCCGATCGAGGAGTTCACGTCCGGGGCGTTCCGCCCGGTGATCGGCGACCAGGCGGGGCTGGAGGCCTCCGAGGTCACGGACGTGGTGCTGGTCTCCGGCCGGCTCTACTACGACCTCGTCTCGGCCCGCGAGGAGCGCCAGGACCGGAGCACGGCGATCGTGCGCGTGGAGCAGCTGTACCCGCTGCCCCTCGCGGAGATCCGGGAGGAGCTCGGCAAGTACCCGGAGGTTCGGCTCACCTGGGCCCAGGACGAGCCCGCCAACCAGGGCGCCTGGCCGTTCATGGCCGTCAACCTGGTGCCGCAGCTCGACCGGCCGGTCCGGCTGGCCTCCCGTCCCGCGTCCGCGTCCCCGGCCAACGGCTCGGCCAAGCGCCACGCGGCGGAGCTCGAGACCCTGGTGCAGACGGCCTTCGAGCGCGACTGAGACGGTCCCGGAGGGCGGGGGCCCGTGCCCCTGCCCTCCCGCACGTCCCCAGCGAGTCCGGCGCCGGCCCGTGCCCACGGGCCGGCGCCGCTCGTCCCCCCGACATCCCTCACCCCCGACCAGAAAGAACGACGTGGAGCAACGAAGGATCAGAATTGTCGCAGTCGGTGACGAGCTGCTGGCCGGCGAGGGCGACCCCCGGGGCCTGGGCTGGTTCGGGCGGGTCATGGCCCGGACACCGCACCACGTGGCTCCGGTGTCCGCCTACAACCTCGCGGCGCCCGGCGAGGGCAGCGAGTCGCTGAACGAGCGCTGGTTCGAGGAGGCGGCCCGCCGCTTCTCCCCGAGCCACGACAACCGCCTGGTCATCGCGCCCTCCACGCTGGACATCGACCTGTCCATCACGAGCGCACGGTCCCGGCTGAACATGGCGAACATCATCGACACCGCCTCCCAGCACAACGTGCGGGTCCTCGTCGTCGGTCCCCCGCCCACGATGGACACCGAGCGCAACCGCCGGATCGCGGACCTCTCGGCCGCCTACGCGGACGTGACGACCCGGCGCAACCACGTCTACGTGGACACGTTCAACCCGCTGCAGCACCACGAGCAGTGGCGCAAGGACCTCGCGGCCAACCACGGCCACCCCGGCCAGGCGGGCTACGGCCTGATGGCCTGGCTCGTGCTGCACCGCGGCTGGTACGACTGGCTGGACCTGCCCGAGCCCCAGTGAGCCCCGCCCGTCCCGCGTGTGAGAGAATGGCGGGCAGTGCCCCGTCCGGCCGCCGCCGACATCACCCGACCACGCGGGAACGGACGCCGACACCCACGATCCGCCGCGGACGACCGCGGACAGACAGGAGGCTCGCATGAGCAAGCGCGGACGCAAGCGCAAGGACCGCCGCAAGGGCGGCGCCAACCACGGCAAGCGCCCCAACGCCTGAGGTCCTCCCGGACCCCGGCGACGCCGTGACGGAAGGGCCCCGGACTGCTGATGCGGTCCGGGGCCCTTCCGTGTGCCCGGGGCGGGGCGCCGGGCTCAGGCGGCGGGAGGGTCCTGGCGCTGGCCGTGCAGCCGAGCGAGGATGGAGACCCGCAGGTCCGCCGGCGCGGTCTCCGCGCAGGAGCGCCGGACCACGGAGCGGATCACGCACTCCAGGTCGTACTCGCGGGCGCACTCCCGGCACTCGAGGAGGTGCCCGTGGATGTCGTCGAGGTCCTCCGCCGGGAGCACCCCGTCCAGGTACTCGTAGATCAGGCGGATCCTCTCGTCCGTGCAGCCTCCGAGGCTCTCGCAGTCGGCCATGTCTACTTGTCCTTTTCCTTCTTCTGGTCGCCGGTCACCCTGGACGTGTCGAAGCCGCGCTCCGCGGCGTAGTCGGCGAGCTTCTCGCGCAGCAGCTTCCGCCCGCGGTGCAGGCGGGACATCACCGTCCCGATCGGCGTGTCCATGATCTCGGAGATCTCCTTGTACGCGAAGCCCTCCACGTCGGAGAAGTACACCGCGAGCCGGAACTCCTCGGGCAGCTCCTGCAGGGCGCGCTTGACGTCGCTGTCCGGCAGGTGGTCCAGCGCCTCGACCTCCGCGGAGCGCAGCCCCGAGGACGTGTGGGACTCGGCGCGGTGCAGCTGCCAGTCCTCGACGGTGTCGGTGTTGGCCTGCAGCGGTTCGCGCTGCCGCTTGCGGTAGAGGTTGATGTACGTGTTCGTGAGGATGCGGTACAGCCACGCCTTGAGGTTCGTGCCGGGCTTGTACTGGTGGAACGCCGAGAAGGCCTTCGTGTAGGCCTCCTGGACGAGGTCCTCCGCGTCGGCCGGGTTGCGAGCCATGCGCAGGGCGGCGGCGTAGAGCTGGTCCACGTACTCCATGGCGTCCTGCTCGAAGCGCGCCTTCCGGGCCTCGGGACTCTCGGTCTCGACGTCGACGGGCGGCTCGGCGCGCTGCGGGGCGGCCCCCTGCTGGTTCTGCTCGTTCATCACGGACCAGTCTACGGGGCGGTGCGCGCGGGCCGGGGCCGGCTCGAGAACGCTCGTGGGGGCGGTGATGGCTGCTCCTCTCCCCCGGCCGTGCGGGTCCGCTCGCTGGACGTCGATGGTGTCCGGCCCCTTCCGGGCCGATCGCTGTCCTGCACAACGGGGGACACCGCCGCGCGTATTCCCCGGCGCCGTGGCCGCGCGCTCGCCCCGTGCGCGGTCCCCGTGGCTAGGATGGGACGAGCGGCGCCGTGCGCCGCACCAGACCCGCCCGACACAGCCCCGCGGTACCGTCCGCCGCCGAGGAGGAACCCATGAGCATCGTCCGTCGCATCGCCCGCCCGCTGCTGGCCACCGGTTACGTCGCCAACGGGGTGGAGAGCTTCCGCAGCTCGTCCCAGGCCGCCCAGCACCTCGCCCCGGCGATCTCCGCCGCCACCAAGGCCTTCCCGCAGGCCGGTCCCGCGCTGCAGAACCACGCCGTGGTGGCCCAGGGCCTGGCCGCGGCCCAGGTCGGTGCCGCCGTGCTCTTCGGGCTGGGCAAGCTGCCCCGCCTCTCGGCCGGCGTGCTCGTCACCACGACCGCGCTCAACGCCTACGCCGACTACCGCGCCGCCGAGGCCGGCACGGCGGAGCAGAAGGCCGCCCGCCGCTCCACCGCCTTCAAGAACTCCTCCCTGGTGGGCGCCGTCATGCTCGCCGCCGTGGACACCGAGGGCAACCCGTCCCTGCTCTGGCGCGCCGAGCACCTCGCCGGGGACGTCCGCAAGAACGCCTCCAAGCTGGGCAAGGACACCCAGAAGCAGGTCGCCAAGGCCGAGAAGGCCCTCCAGCACGCCGTCAAGCAGGGCTAGGCCACGGTTCCCCCCGCCGTGAAGCCGTCGGAGTCCTCCACCCCAGTGGCCCGTCCCGGCGCGGCGGAGCCGGTCCCGCAGCACGAGCTGTGGCCGGCTCCGCACGTCGGCGCCCGCCCCGTCGTCGCCGAGCTGACGGTCCCGGGCTCGAAGTCCCTCACCAACCGGTACCTGCTGCTCGCCGCCCTCGCGGACGGGCCGTGCCGGCTGCGCGCGCCCCTGCACTCCCGGGACTCCCGGCTCATGGTCGACGCCCTGCGCGCCCTGGGCGCCGGCGTCGAGGAGGTGCCGGGGGACGGCGGCTTCGGCCCCGACCTGCTCGTCGAGCCCGCCGCGTGGGACGCCACGGAGCCGGTCGTGGTCGACTGCGGCCTGGCCGGGACCGTGATGCGCTTCGTCCCGCCCCTCGCCGCCCTCGCACGGCGCCCGGTCACGTTCGACGGCGACCCCGGCGCCCGGGTGCGCCCCATGGGGCCGGTGATCGACGCCCTGCGCGGCCTGGGCCTGCGCGTCGAGGACGACGGCCGGGGCCGGCTGCCCTTCACCGTGCACGGCACCGGCGGTGCGCGCGGCGGGGAGCTGGAGATCGACGCCACCGGCTCGAGCCAGTTCGTCTCCGCCCTGCTGCTCGCGGGAGCGCGCTTCGACGACGGGCTCGTGCTGCGCCACCGCAGCGCCGACGGCTCCGGCCGCGGCGTGCCCTCGATGCCGCACGTCGAGATGACCGTGGAGGTGCTGCGCGGCCTGGGCGTCTCCGTGGACGACTCGGTCCCCGACGAGTGGCGGGTGGCGCCGGGACCGGTGCGGGCCTTCGACGTCACCATCGAGCAGGACCTCTCCAACGCCGGCCCCTTCCTGGCTGCCGCCGTGGTGACCGGCGGACAGGTCTCGGTGCCCCGGTGGCCCGCCCGCACCACCCAGGGCGGCGACCACTGGAAGCACATCCTCCCGGCGTTCGGCGCGTCGGTGGAGCTCGCGGACGGGACCTTCACCGTCACGGGACCGGCCGCGGTGACCGGGGTCGACCTCGACCTCGGCGAGGCCGGGGAGCTCGCACCCACCGTCGCGGCCGTGTGCGCGGTCGCCGGCACGCCGTCGCGGCTGCGCGGCATCGCGCACCTGCGCGGCCACGAGACCGACCGGCTCGCGGCGCTCGTCACCGAGATCAACCGGCTCGGCGGCGACGCCGAGGAGACCGCGGACGGGCTGCTGATCCGGCCCGCGCCCCTGCACGGGGGGACCTTCCGGAGCTACGAGGACCACCGCATGGCCACCGCCGGCGCCGTGATCGGCCTCGTGGTCCCGGACGTCGTGGTCGAGAACATCGCGACCACCGCCAAGACCCTGCCCGAGTTCCCCCGGCTGTGGGCGGAGCTCACGGGCACGGACCTTGGCGCGTAGGGACTCCGTCCGGCGCGACTGGGACGAGTCGGACGTGCGCGTGCGGCCCAGCAAGTCCGGCTCCCGGCCGCGCACCAAGGAGCGGCCGGCCCACGAGGACGCGGTCACGGGACGGATCGTCACCGTGGACCGCGGCCGGTACACCGCGATCCTCGAGGAGGACACGCCCCGGGAGCGGCTGGTCGTGGCGGTGCGCGCCAAGGAGCTGCGCCGCCGGCCGGTGGTCGCCGGCGACCTCGTGGGCCTCGTGGGGGACGTCAGCGGGGCCCCGGACACCCTGGCCCGCCTCGTGCGGATCGAGGAGCGCTCCACCGTGCTGCGGCGCAGCGCGGACGACACCGACCCGGTCGAGCGGGTCGTCGTCGCCAACGCCGACCAGCTCGTGGTCGTGGTGGCCGCCGCCAACCCCGAGCCCCGCACCGGTTTCATCGACCGCTCCCTGGTGGCCGCCTACGACGCCGGCATCGAGCCGCTGCTGTGCATCACCAAGACCGACCTGCGGGACCCTGCCGAGCTGATCTCCCACTACACCGCGCTCGAGCTGCCCGTGCTCGTCTCGGGGCCCGCCCGGGACGTCCCGGCGGACGACGACGGGACCACGCTGCCCCTCGACCCCGCGCTCGTGGAGGCCCTGCGCGAACGGCTCGACGGCCGCGTCTCGGTGCTGCTCGGGCACTCCGGCGTGGGCAAGTCGACCCTCGTGAACGCCCTCACGGGCGCCGACCGGGCCACCGGCGGGGTGAACGCCGTGACCGGGCGGGGCCGGCACACGTCGTCGTCGGCCCTGGCCCTGAAGGTCGAGGACGCCTCCCCCGGGTCCTGGATCATCGACACCCCGGGCATCCGCTCGTTCGGCCTCGCGCACGTGGACCACGACCGGATCGTGGAGTCCTTCGACGAGCTCGCCGAGGCGATCGCCGAGTGCCCCAAGGGCTGCCGGCACACGGACACCTCCCCCGGCTGCGCCCTCGACGCCTGGGTGGCGCAGGGCCGTGCCGGGGACGCGGGCGAGTCCCGGCTGGTCTCGCTGCGCCGCCTGCTCGGCGCCGGGGAGCGCCCCGGGGAGTCCCGCGAGGACAAGGAGCTCGGCGTCCAGTGACCGGCCGGACCGCCCAGCTCCGCCCCTGTCCGACCAGGCCCGGGACGGGTTCGGGGTAGGTTGGTCCAATGCGCAGCCCCAGCAACTACACCGACGACCTCCGCCTCGCCCACATCCTGGCCGACGCCGTGGACCGCCTGACCATGCGCCGGTTCAAGGCCCAGGACCTCGTGGTGGAGACCAAGCCCGACCTCACCCCCGTCACCGACGCCGACCGCGAGGCCGAGCAGCTCATCCGCGCCCAGCTGGGGCGCACGCGCAACCGGGACGCCGTGATCGGCGAGGAGTACGGCGCCACCGGCAGCGGCGCCCGGCAGTGGGTCGTGGACCCCATCGACGGCACCAAGAACTTCGTGCGCGGCGTGCCGGTGTGGGCCACCCTGATCGCCCTCGTCGACGAGGGCCGGCCGGTGGTCGGCGTGGTCTCCGCACCGGCGCTCGGCCGCCGCTGGTGGGCGGCGTCCGGCACCGGCGCCTTCACCGGCAAGTCCCTGGCCAACGCCCAGCGCATCCGCGTCTCCCAGGTCGGGCGGCTCTCCGACGCCTCGCTGTCCTACTCCTCGCTCACCGGGTGGCGGGACCGCGGAGTGCGCGACCGCTTCCTCGAGCTCACCGACGAGGTCTGGCGGACCCGGGCCTACGGCGACTTCTGGTCCTACTGCCTCCTCGCGGAGGGCGCCGTGGACATCGCCTGCGAGCCCGAGCTCAGTCTGCACGACATGGCCGCGCTGGTGCCCGTGGTCGAGGAGGCCGGCGGCCGCTTCACGTCCCTCGAGGGCGAGCCCGGCCCCTTCGGCGGCAACGCGCTGGCCACCAACGGGCTGCTCCACGACGAGGTCCTGGGGATGCTCGCCACCGGTTCCTGACGCACCGCGTCCGGCTCGCCGGGCACGGAGCGCCCCGGCGACGGCGAGGGGCCCGCACCGGTCGGTGCGGGCCCCTCCGTGCGCCCTGCCCGCTCGAGCGGGACGGGTCACCGGACGATCACTGGTCCATGGTGCTGACGCCCCACTCCTGCTCGAGGCAGCGCTGGAAGCCGGCCTGGTCGTTGGCCTGGAGATACTGGGCGCACTCGCCGTTGAGGATCGAGTCGATAAACGCCCCGTAGACCACGAGGAAGAAGATGCTCGCGAGGATCCCCAGGACGCTGAGCACGATGCCGATGATCGGCAGCGCCTTGGACGTGCCGGGCGTCCTGCCCAGCTTGCGCAGCGCCACGATGCCCAGCACCAGTCCGACGAGACCCGGGACGATGCCGAGCACGAACCAGCACGTCAGCAGCGCCACGATGCCCAGCACCAGGGCGGCGATGCCCAGGCCCGTGCCCGCGGGTTTGGACGCGGCCCCGTACTGGCCCATGTCGTACTGGCCCTGGTAGCCCTGCTGGCCCTGGTTGTACTGGCCCTGGCTGTAGGAGTC
>NZ_JBNAFK010000011.1:39491-161827 GCF_049716185.1 Kocuria sp. CH-021
GTCCTGCCCGTACTGGCCCTGGCCGTACTGACCCTGGTTGTAGGAGTCCTGCCCGTACTGGCCCTGGCCGTACTGACCCTGGTTGTAGGAGTCCTGCCCGTACTGGCCCTGGCCGTACTGACCTTGGTTGTACTGGTCCTGTCGGTACTGCCCCTGGTTGTACTGGTCCTGGCCGTACGGCCCCTGCTGCCCCTGGCCGTACTGGGGTGCGGAGTACTGGTCGCCGGGTGCTCCCTGGCCGTAGCGCGGCGGGTCGTAGGAGGGGCCGGAGGGAGCTCCCTCCACGCGCTGGCCGTACTCGGGCACGTCCTGGCGGCCCGAGCTCGACGACCCGCCGGCACCGGTGCCGCTCTGGTCTGGCGTGTTGTCGTTGTGGCTCATGGCGTTGCCCTTTCGGTCGTCGTCGGTACGGCACCAGCTTGTCACACGGTCCGCCGTGAGGTCCTGTGGGCCCACCGGTCCCGGACCGGACGGGGCACGGTGCGCCCCGGTCGCGGACGAGGCCCGCACGGGGCGCCGGAGGACCCCGGGCCGGGCGGAGCGGGCACGAAAAAACCGGGGAGCGCCTCGCGGCGCTCCCCGGTCAGGGATCTCGTGGAGATGGGGGGAATTGAACCCCCGTCCGATGCAGCATTGTCAGGGCTTCTCCGGGTGCAGTCTGCTTGGCGTCTTCTCAGTCCCGGCCCTCGTGCAGACACGTGGCCGACGGACTCAGTCGCGAAAGTGTTCTCCAGACGCCCGCGACGAACGGCTGGAGCAGTGGCCTTCTAGCTGATGCCAGGCCCCGGGTCGAAGGCGAACCCGGGCTGACAGCCACTGGTGAGTCTACTTACGCGGCGAGCGCGAAAGTGGACTGCGTGGCGTTGCTCTTGGAATTGGCAACTATTGTTTTACAGAGAGCGTTTACGAGATAACTCTGCGTCCTCGACCCGCTTCCCCTGTCTCAACTCACATCGTCGAAACCGATCATCCCCGTATTCGTTTGTCAAGCATCCCGCCGCAGCGGGACACCCCAGTCTACCGCGCGGTACACGCCGGCCGCAAGGGATGCCCGGGCGCCTCAGCCCAGGTTCTTGTAGCGCATGGCGCGCTGCGCCTCGCGGTTGTCCTGCTGCTCCCGCAGCGCCTGGCGCTTGTCGTACTCCCGCTTGCCCTTGGCCACCGCGATCTCGACCTTGGCCCGCTTCCCGTCCACGAAGTACAGGGAGAGCGGGACGATCGTGAAGCCGGCCTCCCGGGTCTTCTGCTGGATCTTGTCCATCTCGGTGCGGTGCAGGAGCAGCTTGCGGCGGCGGCGGGCGGAGTGGTTGGTCCACGAGCCCTGCAGGTACTCGGGGATGTGGACGCCCTCGAGCCACAGCTCCCCGTCGGTGAACTGGCAGAACCCGTCCACGAGCGAGGCGCGCCCCATGCGCAGGGACTTCACCTCGGTGCCCATGAGCGAGAGGCCCGCCTCGTAGGTGTCGAGGATGTGGTAGTCGTGCCGGGCCTTCTTGTTGTTGGCGACGACCTGGCGACCGGAGTCCTTCTTGGCCATGGGCCTCCTCCCTGGGGACGGTGCGGGCGGGGAACGGCCGCGCACCGGGGCACGCGGCAGGGCCTCCATCCTACGCCACGGCGCCGGCGCGGAACGGACGGTCGCCGGCCGCGTCGGGAGCCGGGTCCGGTGCCCGGGCGTCGCCCCAGGTCACCGTCGCGGCACCCGCTAAGCTGAGCGGATGCTGGATCCAGTCCCCACCGAGCCCCCGCCCGTCCGGGAGGTCCTGTACCTCGTCGGCACGAGCGGCCACCCGAACTTCGGCGACGAGTTCATCGCCGCGTCGTGGCTGCGCTTCCTCGCCCGCGCCCGGCCCGACGCCGAGGTGTGGCTCGACTGCCCGAACCCGGGGCTGGCGTCCCACCTGTTCGCGGACCTGCACCCGCGGCTGCGGACCACCGACACCCTGTGGCGGCTCGCCGTCGAGACGGCGGGGATGGACCCTGCCGCGGCCGACGCCCACGTGGACCGGGTGGTGACGCACCTGGGCTCCCCCCGCTACGACCTCGGCCTGCTCGGCGCCCGCCGGGCCGGCTCGGTCCACTTCATCGGGGGCGGCTACCTGAACTCCATCTGGCCGCACCACGCGCGTCTGCTGCGCGCGGCCCTGCGGCTGCGCGAGGTGTCCGGTGCGCGCCTCGTCGCCACCGGCCTCGGCCTGTCCCCCGCCGCCGACGCCGAGGGGCTGCGCACCACGCTGGGGGCCTTCGAGCACGCCACGGTCCGCGACGCGCCCAGCGCCCAGCTCTCCCGGGCCGACCGCGCCCCGGACGACGCCTTCCTCGGGCTCCCGGGCCTCGCGGGCTTCACCGGCGCTCCGGTCGAGGGAGCCGCCGACGGCGACGTGTGGGTGTGCCTGCAGAGCGACATGTCCAAGCCCGATGTCCTCGAGGACGCCGTCGCCGCCGTGCGGGCCGCCCTGACGGGCCCGGCGCTGGCCGGGCGGCCCGTGCGCTACCTCGAGGCGATCCCCGGCGCCGACCGCGCGGCCTTCGACCGGCTCGCCGATCTCGTCCCGGAGGAGAACTTCGTGCCCTTCACCCGGGTGTGGCAGGAGGGCTTCCCGGCCCGCCCGGGCCAGACCTGGCTCACCTCCCGGTTCCACTTCCACCTGCTCGCCGCCGCGTGCGGCGCGGAGGGCACCGCGCTCGAGGTCAGCCCGGACTACTACCGCATCAAGCACCAGTCCCTGCTCGAGGCCGGCACCGGCTGGTCCGTCACACCGACCGGCAGCACGGAACCGGCCGCACCCGCCCGGTCCGCCGCCTTCCCGGCCACGGCCGCACGGCTGCACCGGACGAAGCTGCGCGAGGCGGAGGAGCTGTACCCGGCCGTCGATCCCCCCGCGCACGGCCCGGCCGAGCCCGAGGCCCGCACTCTGCCGGGACGGACGGTCGCGCGCTTCCTGCGCCGCTGAGCACCGGGCCCCGGCCGGTCGTCGGCCGGGGCCCTGGCGGGGATCCCGCGGGAGCTCAGGCGTCGGCCGGGGCGTGGCGCTGGTCGGCGCGCCAGCGGATGCCGGCGTCGACGAAGCCGTCGATCGCGCCGTCGAAGATCGCGGAGGGGTTGCCCTCCTCGTGGTTGGTCCGCAGGTCCTTGACCATCTGGTACGGGTTCAGGACGTAGGAGCGCATCTGGTCGCCCCAGGACGCCTTGACGTCCCCGGCGAGCTCCTTCTTCTTGGCGCTCTCCTCCTCCTGGCGCTGCAGGAGCAGCCGGGACTGGAGCACGCGCAGCGCGGCGGCGCGGTTCTGGATCTGGGACTTCTCGTTCTGCATGGACACGACGATGCCCGTGGGGATGTGCGTCATCCGCACCGCGGAGTCCGTGGTGTTCACGGACTGCCCACCAGGGCCCGAGGAGCGGAAGACGTCCACCTTGATCTCCGCCTCCGGGATCTCGATCGAGTCGTCCTGCTCGATGAGCGGGATGACCTCCACCGCCGCGAACGAGGTCTGGCGCCGCCCCTGGTTGTCGAACGGGGAGATGCGCACGAGCCGGTGGGTGCCGGCCTCCACGGACAGCGTGCCGAAGGCGTAGGGCGCCTTGACCTCGAAGGTCGCGGACTTCAGGCCCGCCTCCTCCGCGTAGGAGGTGTCGAGGACGGTGGTCGGATAGCCGTGGCGCTCGGCCCAGCGCAGGTACATGCGCATGAGCATCTCGGCGAAGTCGGCGGCGTCCACGCCGCCGGCGCCGGAGCGGATGGTCACCACTGCCTCGCGCTCGTCGTACTCGCCCGAGAGCAGCGTCTGGACCTCCAGCCGGGAGAGCGCCTTCTTCACCGCGGCGAGCTCCTCGACGGCGAGCTCCAGGGTCTCGGCGTCGTCCTCCTCGGCGGCCAGCTGCACCATGACCTCGATGTCGTCGATCCGGCCGCCGAGCTTCTCGAGCCGTTCGAGGTCGGACTGCTTGTGCGAGAGCTTGGAGGTGATCTTCTGCGCCGAGGCCGGGTCGTCCCAGAGGTCCGGGGCGGTCGCCTGCTGCGAGAGCTCGGCGATGTCCCGCTTGATGGCGTCGACGTCGCTCACGGCCTCGATGGACGCGAACGTGGAACGAAGGGCGGAGATCTCTGCCGGGAAGTCAAGGGAGGCCATGGAAGCCAAGATTATCGCATGGGGGCAAATCGTCCCGGCCCCGCGCGGCCCCGCTCTGGCAGGATGGTGCCGAGAGGAAGGACGCACGATGCGCATCCCCCGCACACTGGCCCTGATCCTCGCCGGGGGCAAGGGTTCCCGCCTCGGCGCCCTGACGGAGAAGAAGGTCAAGCCCGCCCTGCCCGTGGCGGGCACCTACCGGCTCATCGACGTGGCCCTGTCCAACCTCGTGCACTCCCACGTCTCGGACGTCTGGGTCGTCGAGCAGTTCCTCCCGCACGGCCTCAACGTCCACCTGGCCAACGGGCGCCCCTGGGACCTGGACCGGACCCACGGCGGCCTCCAGGTCCTGCCCCCGTACGAGGGGACCGAGGGCGAGGGCTTCGCCGAGGGCAACGCGGACTCCCTCTACCGGCAGAAGGACCTGATCCGGGACTTCGCCCCGGACCTGGTGCTCGTGCTCAGCGCCGACCACCTCTACACGCTCAACTTCCTCGACGTGATCGACACCCATCTCGCGCGGGACGCCGATCTCACCGTGGTCACCACGCTCGTCGACGAGGACCCCTCCCGCTACGGCGTGGTGCAGACCGGCGACGACGGGCGCGTCACCGGCTTCGACTACAAGCCCGAGACGCCCCGCGGGCGGCTGGTCGCCGGTGAGATGTTCCTGTACGACGCGCAGAAGCTGCTGGAGGCCCTGGACGTCCTGCACGAGCAGGAGGGCCGGCTCGAGGACTACGGCAACGACCTGGTCCCGTGGTTCGTGGCGCACCGCACGGTGGTGGAGCACCGCCTGGAGGGGTACTGGATGGACCTGGGCACCCTGCAGTCCTACTGGACGGCCCACCTGCAGATGCTCGACGGCGAGGGCGTCACCCTCGACGACCCCGGCTGGCCGATCCTCTCGGCCCAGCCGCAGCGGGTACCCGCCCGGATCGCCGGCAGCGCCGAGCTGCGCCGGTCCATGGTCGCCGCGGGCGCGATCGTGCGCGGCGCCGTGGAGCGCTCGGTGCTCGGGCCCGGCGTCGTCGTCGAGGAGGGGGCCACGGTGCGCGGCTCGGTGCTGTTGGACGGCGTCCGGGTGGGTGCCGGGGTGACCCTCGAGAACGTGGTGGCCGACGTGGGCGCCGACATCTCCGGCGCCGGCCGCCGCGGTTCCGAGAAGGGCGTGACGCTGATCGGCGAGGACGGGACGGTGCGCGGCACGGAGGAGTTCGACCGCTCCGCCGTGCTCCCGGCCGGCTACTGACCCGCCCACCCGCCCCCGTGCCGCCGAACGCACCGGTTCCGCCCGAGACCTGGCTGTTCCTGCGGGCCTCTCGGGCGGAACCGGTGCGTTCGGCGCCGGGGGACGCTGCTACCGCCCCAGCTGGGCGCGGGCATCGCTCGTGGCGGTGATCGGGATGCCGTCGGGCACCAGCAGGTTGACGACCGGCGGGTGCACGACGGCGGACAGCGACACCTCCGCGGTCCGCCCGTCGGGGCTCCCGGTGGGTGCGGCCAGGGCCAGGCCCGGGGTGTCCGCCCCGGCCCGGACCGTGTCCAGGTAGGCCGCCGCGGCCCCCGCCACGGCGGCGTCGTCCAGGACCGTCGCCGGCGGGGCCCCGCCCTCCCCCGGGCGCAGGGCCACGAACGTGTCGGCCGCGGCGAGCGCGGCGTTGTCGGCCAGCACCTGGAGCTTGCGCTCCCCCACGTAGACCGCGGTGACGCCCATGACCACGACCGTCAGCAGGAGCAGTACGACCGCGAAGCCGATGACCAGGATCGTGACCTGGCCGTCGTCCTCGTCGTCCCGGTTCCCGCCCGGGTGCGCCGCCCGCCCGCTCATCCGTAGCGCCCCAGCACGACGGTGGCCGAGGACGTCAGCACGGCGACGTCCAGGTCCGTGAACCCGGGCACCAGCGGCAGCGGGACCTCCAGGGTGGCGTGCACGGTGGCCACCGCCCCCGGCGTCCCGCAGGCGCCGTCGGAGCACTCGAGCCGGATCCCCAGCCGGTCGGGGGCGAAGCCCTGATCCGTGGCCGCCAGCTGTGCCGCCGCCGTCAGCCCGGCGTCCGAAAGCTCCCCGGGCTCGGCCCGGGCCAGCACCTGGGAGGCCTGCTGCGCGGCGGCCACGACCGCGAAGGCCCCGGCCTGGACCTGGGCCACGGCGAGCACGAAGTAGATCACGGGCACGAGCAGCAGCGTGCCCAGTGCCACAAACTCCACGACCGCGCTGCCCTCGTCGCTCCCCCCGGGGCTCCCCGCCCCGTCCGCCGCGCCGGGCGCACGGGCCGGCGCCGTGGTCCGTGCCGTCCCGGGCGCCGCAGCAGTCCCGGCGGCCGTGGTCCTCCCGACCGCCTCAGTCCCCGAGGACGGCATGGCCGCGCACCTCCAGGGAGTCGGGCGGGCCGAACAGCGCGATCACCGGCAGCGGGGAGACCACCGTGATCTCCAGGGTCCGCAGCTCGCCGGTCGTCACGGGGGCGGCCGCGACGTCCTGGGCGTACCGGGGACCCAGGGCGCCGGAGACGATCCGGCGGGTCCGCTCGACCCCGTCCTCGGGCGAGCGGTCGGCCAGGGTGCCGTACCGGGCGCCGGCCGCGGCGGCGTCGACCAGCGTGTTGCGCACGTGCAGGGCCAGCGCGAGCTGCAGCGTGGCCGCGAAGATCATCGCGACGAGGCCGGCCACCATCACGTACTCGACCACCGCGCTGCCCCGGTCCGTCTCCGGGGGCCCGGTGTCCGCCCGGGCACGGATCCCGCCCATGCTCAGTTCTGGCTCACGCGGGCCATCGCGTCCTGGAAGAGTCCCTCCAGGGCCGGCTGCGCCACGAGCAGCAGGCCCGCCACGAGCACCGCCGACATGAGGGTCAGCATCACCCAGCCGGGGACGTCGCCGCGGTCCGGGTCGTCGGCGGAGAGCCGCTCGCGCAGCGCGGACAGTGCCGGGGCGAGGACGCCGAGCAGGGCGGCGAGCCGGTGGAGGTGGGTCATGGGGTGTCCTTTCCTGGGGGGCGGCCGCTCTCCGGCCGCCCGGCTGAGAGCTCAGAAGCCGAGCTCGAGAACGGCGAGACCGGGATACACGGCGAAGACGACCGTCAGCGGGAGCACGAAGAACACCAGGGGGACCATCATGGCGATCTCCTTGCGCCCGGCCGCCTCCATCAGCTCCCGCTTGTCGTTGTCCCGCACGTCCTGGGCCTGGGCGCGCAGCACGTCCGCCAGGGGCGTGCCGCGCTCGATGGCCACGACGATGCCGTCCACGAACCGCCCGATCGGTGCCACCGGGGTGCGTGCGGAGAAGTCCTGGAGGGCGTGCACGAGCCCGGCGCCGGACCGGGTCTGCGCGAGCACCGCGCGGAACTCGGCGGTGAGCTCCCCCTCGGCCACCCGGCACACCCGCTCCAGCGAACCCACGGCGCTCTCCCCCGCCCCCACCGAGAGCGCCATCAGCTCGGCCACGGCGGGGAACTCGGCCAGCATCCGGGTCTCACGGACGCGGATCCGCCGGCTCAGCAGGTGTCCGCGCAGCAGGTGGCCGGCGGCCGCCGCGGCCCCGACGGCCAGCAGCACCCCGCCGGGGCCCGTGCCCCAGCGGGCCGCACCGGCCACGCCGAGCAGGACCCCGACCAGCAGGCCCCCGGTCGCGAACAGGAGCTGCTCGGCGCGGAAGTCCGCCACCGTGGTGGTGGACCCCGCACGCATCAGCCGGCTCTCCAGGGCCGCCGACGGGCCGGCGTGCCGGAACACGCGCCGGGCCAGAGCCCGCACGAGCGGATCCAGTCCCGCCGCGGCCCGGCCCGGGGCCCGGACCGCGCGGTCCCCGGGGCGGGCGAGCAGCGCCGACTCGACCTCCACCGAGCGCAGCTGCGGGGAGATGCGGGTCGCGAAGGACGGCCCGCCGGTCACCCGGGCCCCGGTGAGCACCAGCCACAGGCCGGCGGCGTGCACCAGGCCGAGGAGCACCAGCAGGGCGGGGGAGACACTCACCGCAGCACCCGGGCGGGCACGGGCAGGGCCCCGATCCGCAGCATGAGGCGGTAGGCGGCCACGGACACGACCAGCCCACCGAGCAGCACGAGGGCGCCGGCCGGGGTGTCGTAGGCCCGGATGGCGGCCGGCTGGGTGGCCATCAGCGCCAGGACGATCCACGGCGCGGCCACCGCGAGGCGGGCGGCGTTGACCGTCCAGGACTGGCGGGCCTCCAGCTCGCCGCGGGTGCGGGCGTTCTCCCGGAGGAACTCCGACAGCGTCCCGAGGAGACGGCCGAGGTCGGTCCCGCCGACCTCCCGGGTCACCCGCAGGGCCTCGACGATGTTGTCGGCCACCGGGTCGGCCAGCCGGTCCTTGAGCAGGGTGAGCGCACCCTGCAGCTGGCCGGACGCGCGGTAGTCGGCGGCGAACCGGGCGAAGGCCGGGCGCACCGGCTCCGGCCCGCGGTACTGCAGCTGGATCAGTGCCTCGGGCAGGGACATCCCCGCCCGGATCGCCGAGCGCAGGTGGTCGACGACGTCGGGCCACACCTCCCGCAGGGCGGCCGCACGGCTCCGGGCCCGGTGCTGGACCACCGCCACGGGGAGCCAGGCCCCCAGGAGGGCGGCGCACAGGCCGAGGACGGCCGCGCCGGTGACCGCGACGACGAGCAGGCCGCCCAGCGTTCCGGCCGCGGCACAGGCGGCCAGCAGCACCGCCGGGCCGACCCGGGCCAGGTCCGCGCGCAGCAGCAGCTCCTGCGTCCGGCCGGGGCGGCGCGCACGGGCCGGGCGCGGCGCGTCCTCGGCCCAGCAGGACCACCAGAGCAGGAAGACGCCCGCCCCCAGCAGCACCCCCAGCGCCGCGCTCACCGCGCCGCCCCGCCCGGGCCGTCGTCCGCCAGCAGCTCGCTCACCCGGTGCCCGGCCCGCTCGAACTTCCACGCGGCGGGCGCCTCGGCGGCCACCGCCAGCAGGGCGCCGTCGGCCTCGGCGAAGACGGGGTAGGTCTCGATCACACCGTTCTCGACCCGGTTGCCGATCGCGAGGATCTCGCTCACCCGGCGCCGGCCGTGCCGGTCGCGGTGGCAGTGCACCACGAGGTCGAAGCACGAGGCCACCGTGGGCACCACGAAGCCGGTGCTGATGTTCTCCCCCGCCAGCAGCGGCAGGGTGCAGATCTTCGTCACGGCGTCCCGGGCCGAGTTCGCGTGCAGGCTGCACATCCCCGGCAGACCGCTGTTGAGCGCGATGAGCATGTCCAGGCTCTCGGCCTCGCGCACCTCGCCGACCACGAGCCGGTCCGGGCGCATCCGCAGCGCCTCCTTCACGAGCCGGCGCAGCGGGATCTCGCCCGTGCCCTCCAGGTTGGGCTGGCGGCACTGCATGCCCACGACGTCGCGCAGCGGGACCTGCAGCTCGAAGATCTCCTCGACCGTCACCACCCGCTCCCGCGGTCCGATCGAGGCGCACAGGCAGTTGAGCAGCGTGGTCTTGCCGGCCTGCGTGGCGCCCGAGACCAGGATGTTGAGCCCGCTGGCCACGGCCGCGTCGAGGAACCGCGCCGCGCGCGGCGGCAGCGAGCCCAGCTCCACGAGGTCGTCCAGCCGCCGTGCCCGCGCCACGAACTTCCTGATGTTCACGGCCCAGTGCCGGCGCGTCACGTCCGGGATGACCACGTGCAGCCGGGACCCGTCCGGCAGCGCGGCGTCCACGAACGGGGAGGACAGGTCCAGGCGGCGGCCGGAGGACTTGAGCATGCGCTCCACGAGATTGCGGATCTGCGCCTCGGTCAGCACCAGGCTCGTCAGCTCGGACTCCCCGCCGCGGGCCGCGTAGACCTCCGCCGGGCCGTTGATCCAGATCTCCTCGATCCGCGGGTCGTCGAGCAGCGGCTGCAGCGGGCCGAACCCGGCCACCAGGTCCAGCAGCACCCGGCGCGCGGCGTCCAGGTCGGCCAGGGCCGGCAGCACCCCGCGTGCCGACCGCTGGTCGTAGTCCCGCACCGCGGCGTCCACCAGCTCCCGGGTCCGCTCCAGCTCCAGCACCGGGTCCAGGCCCCGGCGCCGGATGAGCTCGCGCACCTCGGCCTCGACCAGCCCGAGCGCGTCCTCGGAGAGCAGTGCCGTCATCGGTCCCCCTGCACGTCGCCCGCCGCGGGATCCGCGCCGGCCGCGCTCCCCCACGGAGCGCATGCACAGGAACATAGGCCGGGCCGCCGTCGTCCCCACAACCCCGTTCCGGTGGCCTGTGGACAGCCTCCGCTGACCTGCGACGTTGTTCCCGTCCGGAAACACACGGTCCGTCACAGGATGCGCGTGCATGAAATCTGCCGCGCGGCACCGCTCTCGCGCGTCCGGGTCGCCCGTGCCGGGGCACCCGTGGTGGCGGCGTGCACGGGGTGGCCGCGGGCCGTAGTGTGGGCGGGCGAGGACGCCTCCGCCCCCGGTGTCCGCTGCCCCGGCGGGGCCCGTGCCGCGGGGACCGCCGCCGATCGCGAGGACCGCCGTGACCCATCTGACCCCCCAGCAGGACGGCACCCGCCCCGACGTCGCCGTCCGGGCGCGGGCGCTGCTGCGCGCGGCCGTCCCGTTCACCGGCAACCTGCTCACCAGCGGGGTCGGCGCGGCCCTCGGCCGGCACCTGGCGGCCCCGTCCCCGGGTCCGGCGGTTCCCGTGCCCCGGGACTGGCCGACCGCCTTCGCCCACCGGGGCGGCGCCGAGGTGGCACCGGAGAACACCCTCGAGGCGTTCCGGGCGGCCGCGGCCCTCGGGGACGTCGTGCTGGAGCTCGACGTGCAGGCCTCCGCCGACGGCTCGGCCGTGCTGATGCACGACCTCACGGTGGACCGCACGACGGACGGGACCGGTGCCGTCGCGCTGCTGTCCACCGCGCAGCTGCGGCGCCTGGACGCCGGGCACGCGTTCACCCCCGACGGCACGACCTTCCCGTGGCGGGGGCGCGGGGTGCACGTGCCCACGCTCGCGGAGGTCTACGAGGAGTTCCCCGAGCACCGGGTGGCGATCGAGCTGAAGGGCAACCGTCCCGGCGCCGAGGAGATCGTCTGGCGGACCATCCGGGCGGCGGGCGCCCAGGGGCGCACGCTCGTCGCGACGAACCGCACGGCCTCGATCCGCCGCTTCCGGCAGGTCTCGGGCGGGGCGGTCCCCACGGCGGCCGCCGTCACGGAGTTCGCGGTCTTCCGGCTGCTGTGCCTGCTGGGCCGGCACGGGCTTCCCGCCCTCCCGTTCCAGGGCCTGCAGCCGCCCGACACGCTGCTGGGCCTGCGCGTGCTGACGCCCGGGCTGCTGCGGGCCGCCCAGCAGGCGGGTCTGCGCGTGGACGTGTGGACGATCGACCGGGAGGACGACATGCGCCGGCTGCTGGCGTGGGGCGTGGACGGCGTGATGACGGACCGGCCGGACCTGCTGTCCCGGGTGCTCCGGGAGGCCTGAGCCGTGCCGGGAGCGCTCAGCCGGCGGGCCGCTCCGCCGGGGAGGTCTCCGCGAAGGTCCGCACCGAGGCGCGCTGGGCGTGCTCCGGGGCCGGCGCCCACGGCCGCTCGGCCTCGGTCACGGCGATGTGCCGGGCCAGCCGGGTCACGTTGACCTCCTGCTGCCGGTTGCGCAGCGCGGAAGTGGCCTGGGTGATCATGAAGATCACCACGAAGCCGTACAGCACGAGGTCCGTGCCGCGCCCGATCCCGAAGAACTGGGCGACTCCCGTCAGCAGGTCGGGGAAGAAGATGGACAGCGCCGCGAAGACGAAGAAGGCGAGACCCACCACCCGGCGGATCGCCTGGTGCTTGGCGTTGGCCCCGCCGCGGATCAGGGCGAGCGCGCCGTAGCCCACGGCCAGGACCAGCAGGATCTGGACGGCATAGATCATCGGACGGCTCTTCCCTTCTATCGTGCGAACTGGTGGCGGACGGGGTGCGGGCTACTTGACGAACAGCTCGGCGAGGATGTTCACGCCGTTGAGCAGCGACTGCCCCTTGGACTTCGAGTAGTCCGTGTAGATGATCTCGACGGGGTGCTCGACCCAGGCGGGCCGGATGTCGGCGAGCTGGTTGACGATCTCGGAGGCGTGCGCCATCCGGTTCTGGGTCAGTCGGATCCGGGACAGGGTGCCCCGGTCGATGGCGCGCAGCCCGTTGTGGGCGTCGGAGAGGTCCATGCCCGTGGACAGCTTCGAGAAGAACGCCGCGGTGCGCAGCACGACCCGCTTGAGCGGGGAGATCCGGGTGCGCCGGTCGAGGAAGCGGGAGCCGAGCACGACCTCGGCCTCGCCCGAGCGGATCCGCTCGACCATGTCCCACGCGTCGACCACGCGGTGCTGGCCGTCGGAGTCGAACGTGACCACGCAGTCCATCCCGGGGTCCTGCAGGGCGTACTCGAACCCGGTCTGCAGCGCCGCGCCCTGCCCCAGGTTGATGGGGTGCTGGACGACGACGGCGCCGGCCTCGGCGCAGATCCGGGCGGAGTCGTCGGAGGATCCGTCGTCGACGCAGACGACGTGCGGGAAGGTCCTGCGGAGCTCCTTCAGCACCTCTCCCACGACGGCCGCCTCGTTGTACACGGGCATGACGATCCACGAACGACTCACCCGGACATTCTCGCACAGCAGGCCGGACGCGCCGGTCAGGGCGGAGGCGGGCGGGGGCCGGCCGCTATGATCGTCCCGACCCTTTCCCCCCGTCGTGAGGACGAGACCGTGCCCGCTGCCAGGCCGAGCCCCGCAGGACCGACGTGCTGACGGACTGGTGGCCGCACCTCCCGGCGTTCCTGGTCCTGCTGGCGTTCCTGTGGCTGCCCGGGCTGGCCCTGCTGTGGGCCTTCGGGCAGCGCGGGGGCAGGATCCTGCTGACGGCACCGGCGTTCAGCGTCGCCGTCGTCGGGGTTACGGGCGTGGTCCTGGACCTGGTGGGCGTCCCCTACGGCGCCCTGTCCCAGGTGCTGGCCGCCCTGGTGCTGGCGGCGCTGGCCTGGCTGGTGGGGCGGCTGGTCCCCCGGGGCGGGCACGTGCCCGGCTCGCACGCCGCCGGCACGGAACCGGGCGGCCGGGAAGCGCACGACGACGGCGGGCGCCGCTGGCTGTTCCCGGCCGGCGCGGCCGCCGGGCTGGCGGTCGGCGCGGTCCTGCTGCTGCGCCGGCTGACCTCCGTGATCGGCGTTCCGGAGGCGATGGCCCAGCGCTGGGACAACATCTTCCACCTCAACGCCATCCGCTACGTCGTGGAGACCGGCAGCGGCTCGACCCTGACGCTGAACCGGATGGTGAGCCCGGACAGCGCGATCGCCCTGTACCCCGCGGCGTGGCACCAGCTGGCGTCCCTCGTGGTGCCCCTCACCGGCGACAGCGTCCTCGTGGCCCACAACCTGACCCTGCTCGCCGTGGCGGGTCTCGTCTGGCCGGCCTCGTGCATCTTCCTGGCCCGCTGCCTCGTCGGCCCGTCCGCGGTGGCGGCCGTCCTCGCCGGCACGGCCGCCGCAGGCTTCAGCGTCTTCCCGCTGGGCCTGATGGCCTGGGGACCGCTCTTCCCCAACATCCTCGCCCTGGCCATCGCCCCCGTGTCCCTCGGCCTGCTCGTGCGGCTGCTCGGCCCCGGGGTGACTGCGGACCGGACGGAGGCCACCCCGGACGCGGCCGGCCGGGTGCGCCTGGCCGCGAGCCTCGTGGTCACCCTGGGCGCGCTCTTCGTCTCCCAGCCCAACGCGTTCCTGGCCCTGCTCGTGGTCGCGGTGCCCGTGGCGGCCACGGCGTGGTGGCTCGGCCTGCGGGCCGCCGCCGGCGCCCGGCGCCGCGGTCCCGCGCTCGTGCTCGTGGCGGTCGCCGCGCTCGCGGTCGCCGCGTGGCT
The DNA here is from genome assembly GCF_049716185.1 of Kocuria sp. CH-021. Classification (NCBI taxonomy): domain Bacteria; kingdom Bacillati; phylum Actinomycetota; class Actinomycetes; order Micrococcales; family Micrococcaceae; genus Kocuria; species Kocuria sp. CH-021. The sequence continues at coordinate 53,437 of NZ_JBNAFK010000011.1, forward strand.
GCTGCTGTGGAACGTGCTCACCACGTCGTTCGTGTGGGAGCCGTCCACCACCCTGGCCCGGGCCGTCGGCGAGGCCCTGCTCTTCGGCGCCAACGGCCGGGAGGACGTGCCCTGGGTGCTCGTGCTGCTCACCGGCGCGGGGATCTACGCGGCCGTCGCCCGGCGGAGGCTGCGCTGGCTGGTGCTCGCCCACCTGGTCCTCGTCTACCTCTACGCCGTGGCCGCCGCCGGCGAGGAGAGCCCGGCCCGGCAGTGGCTCGTGGGCGGGTGGTACACCGACTCGTACCGGCTCGCCGCCACGCTCCCGCTGACGGCTGTGCCGCTCATCGCCCTCGGCGCCGCCCACGTGGTGGGCGGCCTGGCCGCCGGCCTCGAGTCCCTGGCCACGTTCGCCGGCCGGCCCCGGGCCGGCCGCGCCGGCCTTCCCGTCGCGGCGCTCGTGCTGCTGGCTCTCGCGGTGCCGTACTCCCAGGTCGATTCCCTCACCCAGGCGACCCGGTGGGGCAAGCAGTACTACGCGTGGGAGGGCCCGGAGAGCATCGTCGACCGGGACGAGTACGAGCTGCTGCAGGAGCTGGACGAGCTCACCGAGCCGGGGGACGTCATCGCCGTGAACCCGTGGAACGGCGGCTCCCTGGCCTACGCGGTCGCGGACCGGGCCGTGACGCAGTACCACGTCGAGCAGCCCGCCACCGAGCTGCGGGCGCTGGACCCGGACCTGCACGCGATCGCGGCGGGGATCGGGGGCGCCGTCCCGGGCAGCCCGGCCTGCGCGGCCGCGGAGGAGCTGGACGTGCAGTGGGTCCTGGACTTCGGCACGCAGTTCATCATCCCGGAGGCCCGGCAGGCCCGCGACTACTCGGGCATCAACGCCGTCGACCCGCAGGCCGCCCCCGGTCTCGCGCTGGTCGGGCAGGAGGGCGAGGCGGCGCTCTACGAGGTCGTCGGCTGCGACGGCCCCTGAGGCCCGCGCGGTCCCCGACCTGCCGGCGCGCCCCGGTCCCGCGGCGGGCACTGCTCCCGCGGCGCGCCCCGGTCCCGCGGCGCGCGCCGATTCCGCCGTGGGCTCCGCTCCGGTGACGGACGACGACGGGCCGCCCGGCTCCGGCAGGAGCGGGGCGGCCCGTCGTCCGTGCGGGCGGGAGGCGTCAGCCGGCGTTCTCCGCGGCGCGGAACTGCTCGATCACCTCGTCGATGGGCCCGTCGCTGCGCACCCGGCCGTGCTCGATCCACACCCCGCGGTTGCAGACCTTGCGGACCACGTCGAAGTCGTGGCTGACGACCAGCAGCGTCTTGCCCTCCGCCGAGAGCTCCTTGACCCGGCCCAGGCTCTTGCGCTGGAAGGGCTCGTCCCCCACGGAGAGGATCTCGTCGATGATGAAGATGTCCGGGTCGGTGAACACCGCCACGGCGAAGGCCAGGCGCAGGTACATGCCGGAGGAGTAGAACTTCACCTCGGTGTCGATGAACTGCTCGATCTCGGAGAACGCCACGATCCGGTCGAACTTCCGGTCGATGTCCTCCTTGCTCATGCCGAGGATCGCGCCGTTGAGGTAGACGTTGTCGCGGCCGGTGAGGTCGGGGTGGAAGCCGGCGCCGACCTCGATCAGCCCGGCCACCCGCCCGTTGACCTCCAGCGATCCCCCGTCGGGGCTCATCACGCCGGAGACCAGCTTGAGGAACGTGGACTTCCCGGAGCCGTTGAGCCCCACGAGCGCCACGCTCTCCCCCGGCCGGATGCTGAGGCTGAGGTCCTCCAGGGCGCGGAACCGGTTGGAGATGTCCTGGCGCCGTCCCCGTGCGAGCCACATCACCGTCTCCTTGAGGGAGCGGGCGTGGCGGAGGGAGAACTCCTTGGCCAGGTGCCGGGCGACCACGGCGGGCGCGGGCGCGGTGGGATCGGTGCTCATCGTCACAGCTCCTGCGCGAATCGGCCCTCGAGGCGGCGGAACATCAGGTCGCCCAGGACCATGATCACCGTGACCACGAGCAGGGCTACCGGCGTCCAGAGGGAGAACAGGTGGGGCGGCACCTCGTGGGCGCCGGGGGTGGTGGTCGGCAGCCAGAACGCCGCGTGCGAGAGCTCCACGGCCACGGTCAGCGGGTTGAGCATGAACCCGGCGAACCACACCGGGCCCAGCACGTCGCGGACCATCGTCCAGGCGTAGAGCACCGGGGCGGACCACGTGCTGACCATGACGATCAGGTCCACGAAGTTCTCGGCGTCGCGGAAGAACACGTTGGCCGCGCCGAAGAGCATGCCCAGCCCGGCCCCCAGCAGGCCCACGATCAGCAGCGCCGCGGGCACGGCCAGCAGGGAGATCCACGTGGGCGACCAGCCGACGATCAGGGCCGCGACGAGCATGACCACCAGCTGGGGCATCAGGTGCACCGCGGCGACCCACACGGACGCGACCGGGAACATCTGCCGGGGCAGGTAGATCTTCTTGATGAGGCTCGCGTTGGCCACGATCGAGCGCGCCGCGTTGCCGAAGGACTCCGAGAAGAAGTTGATCACGATGATCCCGGAGAACAGGTACACGGCGTAGTTCTCCATTCCCCGCTCCAGGCCCAGGAAGATGCCCAGGGCCACATAGAAGACGACGAACTGGATCCCCGGCTTGACGTAGGACCACAGCAGGCCGAGGACGGTGCCCCGGTAGCGGATCTGCAGCTCCTTGTCGACCAGCAGCTTCAGCAGGTAGCGCTGCCGGAACACCGCCGGCAGCCCCGTCCCGGGGGACGGCCGCCGGACGACCGTGGCCGCCGGCATCAGGCGCCGATCTCCGAGTGCTCGCGGAAGGTCGCCTCCCAGGCCTCCATGGAGGTGACCTCCTGCAGGGCGGCGCGGTAGCGGCGGGAGAGCTCCGGCCAGCGCAGGGCCAGCTGGGCGTGCAGCCGCAGCGACTCCGCCATCAGGGCGCGGGCCTCGCGGGGCGAGCGCTTGTACCAGGTGTAGCCGGTGCCGTCCGAGGCGGAGACCAGGGCGCTGTCGTAGCGGGCGAGCCGCCACCACCGTGCGTCCTGGTAGGGCAGGTGCACCTGCGGGTGCTCCTCGGCCTGCTCCTGCGGGCGCACGGCGAGGTGGCGCACCACGGCCGTCGTCGCCGAGGTGAGGACCTTCAGCCCGTGCGGGGCGGAGAGCCGCCGCGTGCGCAGCGGCTTGGCCGAGGCCACGGCCGGGTACGCGTCGAGGTCCGGCTGGTAGACGGCGTCCGAGTGCTGGGTCATCATCCGGCGCACGTCGCGGATGCGCTGGGGCAGCAGCTCGTGCAGGGTCTCGGGCCCGTCCAGGACGTCCCGCAGGGCCAGGACCCGGGCCTCCTCCGCGAAGTACTGCATCGACAGCAGGTGCCGCAGGTCCTTGATCCCGTTGCGGCCGAGCACCTCGCCGCCGCGGTCGAACGGGGAGTGCAGCAGCGCGGCCACGAGCTGGTTGCGCTTGTGGAAGTACGCCTGCCAGCTGATGGTGTCGTCCTTGTCCGCCCAGGCCAGGTGCCACACGGCCACGCCGGGCAGGGACACGGTCCGGTAGCCGGCCGCCTTGGCGCGGATGCCGTACTCGACGTCGTCCCACTTGATGAAGACGGGCAGCGCCAGGCCGATCTCGCGCACCACCTGGGTGGGGATCAAGCACATCCACCAGGCGTTGTAGTCCACCTCGATGCGGCGGTGCATCCAGGCCGTGCTCCGCAGGTTGCTGTGCCGGAAGTCGTGGCCGATCTCCACGCCCTCCCCCGCGGGGCCGTACTGGAAGCTGTACGGGTCCATGGCCTCGCCGAAGTTGTGGATCTTCGTCGGGTTGAGCAGGTCGATCATGTGCCCGCCGACCAGGGTGGGCCGCTTGCAGAAGTCGGCGAACACGCTGATCCGGCGCACGGCCTCCGGCTCGATCTCGACGTCGTCGTCCATGAGCAGCACGTAGGTGCTGTCGGCGCGCACGGCCTCGTACATGCCGCGGGCGAAGCCGCCGGCGCCGCCCAGGTTGCCCTGGTCGATGACCCGCAGGCGGTCGCCGAAGCGCGCCCGGACCTCGTCGAAGCCGGGCTCGTCGACGACCTTCTGGTTGCCCTGGTCCACGATCACGACCTGGGCGACCTGTGGCAGGCTGTCCCGCTGCTCGTCGAGCAGACGGGCGTTGGTGAGGCAGTAGGAGGGCTTGTTCATGGTGGTGATCTGGAGGGTCACGGAGCCCTCCGCGGTGCCCGTGCCGTCGCCCAGCCACTGCGCGCCCTGCACCTCGAGCTCCTGGTCCCCCGCGGCGGCGTCGAACCAGTACCACCCGCCGTCGGCGAAGGCCTTGAGGGGCAGCACGACCTCGGTCAGCCGGTCGGCGCCGGAGACCTCGTGCACCGACACGGGCACGGACTCGCCGCGCGCGTTGGAGCTGTGCACGTTCACCGTGCCGCGCCCGGTGGTGCGCACCCGCAGCACGACCTCCCGCAGGTGGGTGTTGTGCCGCCAGTAGCTGGCCGGGAACGCGTTGAAGTAGGTGGCGAAGGACACCGTGGTGCGGGCCGGCACGCGCACGGACGAGCGCCCGAGGATCGCCACGCCGTTGCCGGCGGCGGCGTCGGAGGCCACGTTGACCACGATCTGGGGCCGCTGCTCCTTCGTGTCCTCCTGCTGGACGGCGGTGCCCGTGTCGGCCCGGGAGTCCAGGTAGAGCGGCTGGGTGGAGAAGCGCTCGCCCGTCGGGAAGACGAGCTCCTGCAGCACCCGGTGGGCGGTGCCCCCGGTGTCGGTCCGGTCGATGTCCTGGGTCGTCGCGGTCACGCGTCCACTCCCCCGCTCTCGATGGTGGCCCCGCCGGTGAAGTGGGGCTTGAGCTTGTTGTCGACCATGGACAGCGCGGCCCCGATGGCCATGTGCATGTCCAGGTACTTGTAGGTGCCGAGACGGCCGCCGAAGAGGACGTTGTCCTCGCCGCGGGCGAGATCGCGGTACTTCAGCAGCTTCTCGCGGTCCACCGCGGTGTTGACCGGGTAGTACGGCTCGTCGCCCTTCTCCGCGAACCGGGAGAACTCGCGCATGATCACCGTGGCGTCCGTGGTGTAGTCGCGCTGCGGGTAGAAGTGGCGGAACTCCAGGATCCGGGTGAAGGCGACGTCGGGATCCGGGTAGTTGATCACCGGGGCGCCCTGGAAGTCCTCGATCGGCAGGACCTCCTGCTCGAGGTCGATGGTCCGCCACGAGAGGTCGCCCTCGGCGTAGTCGAAGTAGCGGTCCACGGGCCCGGTGTAGACGACCGGGACCTGCCCGGAGACGGCGGACCGGGAGTAGTCGTGGCCGTCGTCGAAGAAGTCGGTGTCCAGCCGGACGTCGATCCTGGGGTGGTCCGCCATGCGCTCGAGCCACGCCGTGTAGCCGTCCACGGGCAGGCCCTCGTACTTGTCGTTGAAGTACCGGTTGTCGTAGGTGTAGCGGACGGGGAGCCGGTTGATGATCGAGGCCGGCAGGTCCTTGGGGTCCGTCTGCCACTGCTTGCCCGTGTAGTGCTTGATGAACGCCTCGTAGAGCGGCCGGCCGATGAGCTGGATGCCCTTGTCGTTGAGGTTCTGCGGGTCCGTCCCGGCGAGCTCCCCCGCCTGCTCCTGGATCAGCGCCCGCGCCTCGGCGGGCGAGTACGCCGCGCGGAAGAACTGGTTGATGGTGCCGAGGTTGATCGGCATCGGGAAGACCTCGTCGTGGTGCCTCGTGTACACGCGGTGCACGTAGTCCGTGAAGTCGGTGAACCGGTTCACGTAGTCCCAGACCCGCTCGTTGGAGGTGTGGAACAGGTGGGCGCCGTAGCGGTGCACCTCGATCCCGGTCTGCGGCTCGTTCTCCGTGTAGGCGTTGCCCCCGATGTGGGACCGCCGGTCGATGATGGCCACGTCGAGGCCCAGCTCGTTGGCGGCCCTCTCGGCCACGGTCAGGCCGAACAGGCCGGAGCCTACGACGACGAGATCTGCGTTCACGGGCAAACTCCTGAGGTTGGTGTCCTGGTGGGCCCGGACGGCGTCCGGCCGGTGGGGGGGGCGGCACGAGCGCGCCGGGCGTGCGCTGCGTACCAAAGTACCTGATCAGTCCGGGAAGCCCCGGAGCAGCCACTCGGCGGCGACGCGGCCGGAGGCCGCCAGGGACGCGTTCTCGGCCGCCCACGCGGCGCGCCGGCGGCGCTCCCGGTCGTTCTCCTCGGCCCGCTCCGGGTCGAGCCGGCGGTCGAGGGCGGCGATCATGGCCTCGGCCACCGCGTCGGCGTCGTGGTCGACGGCCGCGCCCAGACCGTTGTCCTCGACGAGCTCGGCGGCGACCCCCGCGCCCGCGTAGACGACCGGCGTCCCGCACGCCGCGGCGGCGTAGATCTTGGTGGGCTTGGTGAAGTCGTAGCCGATGCCCGGGAGCACCGCGCCCAGGGCGGCGACGGCGCCCCGCGTCCACTGCGCGGTCTCGGCCGCGGGGCGCAGCCCCTCGAAGAGCACGCTCCCCGGCGCGAGCCGCTCGGCGATCTCCTGCACCCGGTCGATGTCGGAGCCGCGCCCGAAGAAGCGCAGCCGGGCGCCGGGGTGGGCCTCGAGGACCCGCGGCATGGCGCGGACGAACACGTCGGCGCCCTGCCACTCGGACATCGACCCGGCGTAGACGAAGTAGGGCGCGCCGGGCTCGGCCACGGGCCCGTCGGGGCGGAAGACGTCGGTGTCGATGCCGTTCTCCGCCACGAGCACCTTCTCCCAGGCCACGCCGGTGACGGACTGCAGCTCACGGCCCATGGCCTCGGAGACGGTGAGCACGCCGGCGGCCCGGCGCGCCGCGAGGGTCTCCATGACGCGCATGGCCCGCTTCACCGGGGCGGCGACGTCCATCTTCTCGGCGGCGGTGGTCCAGATGTCGGGGGCGTACCAGACGTAGGGCCGGCCCCGCAGGAACGAGGACACGAGCACGGCCATGCCCGTGGTGGGCGGCGGCTCGCTGACCACGAGGTCGGCGCGGGTGGCGAGCAGCCGGAAGAGGACGGGGACGTCGAAGCTGAGGTACTGGACGATGCCGCGCACGTAGTCGAACCGGTCGCGCAGCACGGGCCACCGGCGCACCGGGTAGGGCTCCGGCTCGATCACGGACCCGGCGGGCGGGCGCGTGGTGAGGACCGTGACCTGGGCGCCGGCCTCGGTCAGCCCTCGGGCCAGGGCCCGCAGCCGGAAGGACGCGGCGGCGGGCTCGGGGGCGAAGATGCGGCTGACGATGACGATGCGACGGGGAGTCACGGGACCACCTGTTCGGAGCTGCTCGACGGGAGGGGACGGGGCCGGGCACGACGTCGACGGGCGCGGGCGGTTCAACTGTACTGGTCCCGGCCGGCGGTCCCGGCCGGGCGCGCCACCGGGCGGCGGCGGACGGATCCGGCGGGCCCGCTACCGGACGGTGCGGCTCGTCCACGCGAGCACGTCCGGGCGGAAGAGCAGGACGAGCACGACGACGGCCGGGGCGGCCGTCGCGAGCCCGGGTCCCCACTGCCCCGACCGGAGCAGGGGGTAGGCGAGCACCAGGAGGAAGAGCTGGACCACGAGCGCTGCTGCGCGGGGCCACCGGAAGCCGCGCCAGAGGCCCCGGCCGACGCGCAGCAGCCAGAAGGCGCCCCCGAGGAACACCGCCGTGAGGAACACCGTCCCGCCCGTGGTGAGGGGGTCCCCGAACAGGAGCGTCCAGACGAGGCGCAGCCCGGCCCCCGCGAGGACCAGGGCCTCGAGCAGGACCACGCCGGTCAGGACGGCGACCGCGGGCGGCCGGGCCGCCTGGGAGGGGGCGGGCATGGGGTTCTCCTTCCGGCGGTGCGGCGGGCGCGGGCGGCGGCGCTCCCCCGCCACCCTAGTCCGCCGGCCGCCGGGGCGGGGCGCCGGCCGGGCCCCGGGGCCGTCCGTGCGGGGCGCGCTGTGAGCAACGACTCACCGAACGACGTGTGACGCGGCCCGCAAACCCTTGTCCGCACCCCTCCGGCGTGGGAAAGTGGACGTCAGTTCTTCACAAGGCCCGTGCGAATGGGCCTTTTCTCTTGTCCCGGACGCCGCTGCCGCAGGATCGTTCTGCCCTGCGCCGACGGGACCCGCCCTTGAAAGGAGCGATCGCTGACCATGGATTGGCGTAGCCGCGCAGCATGCCTGGAGAAGGATCCCGAGCTGTTCTTCCCCGTGGGCAACACCGGACCTGCTCTCCTCCAGATCGAGGAGGCCAAGGCCGTGTGCCGCAGCTGCCCGGTGATGGACACGTGTCTCCAGTGGGCCCTCGAGTCCGGCCAGGACGCCGGCGTCTGGGGCGGGATGAGCGAGGACGAGCGCCGCGCCCTCAAGCGCCGCGCCGCGCGCGCCCGCCGCGCCTCCTGAGCGCTCCGTCCGCACCGAGGACCGGGACCCCCGCGGGGTCCCGGTCCTCGCCGCTTCCCGGACCGGCCTACTCGTCGAGCCGGGCGCACACCGTGACCTCGGTGCCCCCGCCCTGCCGGGGGACCCAGCGGATCCAGCCCCCCAGCTCGCCCGCCACGAGGCTGCGCACGATCTGCATCCCCAGTCCCTCGCCGGCGCCCGCCCTGCGGAGGGCGCCGGCCCCGGACTCCTCGATCACGACGTCGCCCATCCCGGCGCCGTCGTCGCTCACCACGACCTCCAGCAGCTGACCGGCGCCGTCCTCGTCCTGCACGCGGGACGCCTCCAGGGTCACCGTGCCGGTCCGGCCGGCGAGGCCGTGCTCCACGGCGTTGGTGACGAGCTCGTTGATCACGAGCGCCAGCGGGGTGGCCAGGCGGGTCGGCAGCTCGCCGAACTCGCCGATCATCCGGGTGTGCACCGTCTGCTCGGGGGACGCCACCTCCGCGGCGAGCCGGAACTGCCGGGCGACGAGCTCGTCGAAGTCCACGTTCTGCGTGAACCCCTGCGAGAGCGTCTCGTGCACCATCGCGATGGTCGCGACCCGGCGCATGGCCTGCTCGAGCCCGTGCCGCGCCTCGTCCGTCGTCATCCGCCGGGCCTGCAGCCGCAGCAGCGCGGAGACCGTCTGCAGGTTGTTCTTGACGCGGTGGTGGATCTCCCGGACGGTCGCGTCCTTCGACACGAGCTCCAGGTCCCGGCGGCGCAGCTCGGTGACGTCCCGGCAGAGCAGCACCGCCCCGAGCCGGCCGGAGCGGTCCCGCAGCGGGACGGAGCGGAAGTTCACGCTCACGCGGGCGCCCTCCACCTCGGTGCGCCACGCCGTCCGTCCGCTGAGCACGGGGGCCAGGGTCTCGTCCGCATCCGCCCCCGGGACCAGCACGGGGGGCACGAGGTCCATGAGCCGCTCCCCGAGCAGCTCGCCGTCGACCCCCAGCCGGCGCAGCGCCGACTCCGCATTGGGCGAGACGTAGGTCACGCGGTCCTCGGCGTCGAGTCGGATCGCCCCGTCGCCCACCCGGGGCGCGCCCCGTCGGGATCCCGTCGGGGCGGAGAAGTCCGGCCAGAGGCCCTCGTTGGCCATCCGCAGCAGCGCGTCCGCGGTCTCGCGGTAGACGACCTCCTGCCGTGAGACCACCGGCCCCCCGGCCCGGCCTGCGTGCAGGCTCAGCAGGGCGAGCGTGCGCCCCTTGCGCACCAGCGGCACGACCCGGATCGGCTCGGGCACGCCCGTCCCGTCCCCGGCAGGGCGCACCCGCTCGATCCGCCGGCCCACCCAGGCGGCCCGCAGGGGCCCGCTCAGCTCGTCGGGCAGCAGCTCGCCGACCAGGTCCTGGTGGAAGACCGTGGGGCCCGTCGAGGGCCGCACGTGGGCGAGCACCCGGAACGGGCTGCCGGGAGCGGGCATCCCGCGGCCGTTGCCGCTGCCCGCGGCCGGGATGTAGTCGGCCGGGAAGCTGAGGACGAGGTCGCCGAAGGCGAGGTCGGAGATGAGCTGCCAGTCGCCCACGAGCAGGTGCAGCCACTCGTAGTCCCCGGGGCCGAAGTCCTGGGTGTCCCTGAGCGGTTCCGTGAACGCCACATCGCCTCCCGTGGTCGCAGCTGGGGAGGCCCGGACGGCGCCCCCGCGATCAGCGCCGCAGCCAGGCCCCGATCCTGCCGCCCAGCCTAGTACCGTGCACGGGCGGACTCCCGTCCGCCTCCGGCGCCCCGGCGCCGGCGAGCACCCGGCCGGCCAGCGTGCGGAACGCGGCGCGCGCGGACGACCCCGCAGAGGTCTCCGCCAGGACGGCCCCCGCCAGCAGCGCCTCGTCGAGGGTCTCCGGGTCCCACGGCACGAACTGCTCGAGCGCCGGCCCGGAGCCGAAGCGCGCCCAGGCCTCGCGGATCCCCAGCTCGGGGGAGCGTCCCGCCGCCGAGCGGCGCAGCTTGTTGACGACGACGACGAGGCGGGCCCCGGGCGCGGCCGCGGCGACGTCCGGCAGGCCCTTGACCAGCCGCGGCACGCCGATGGTGTCCGCGGCGCCCACCGCGACCACCACGTCCGCGCGCTCCAGGACCGTGAGGGCCGCGGCGTGCCGGCGAGGAGCCATGGTGTCGACCGTGAGCTCCTCGTCGGCCTCGAGCGCAAAGCCGCAGTCCACCACCGTGGTCCCGAACTCCTGGGCCGAGCGCTCGAGCACCGCCGCGACGGCGCTCGAGCGCAGCTCCGGCCAGCGGTCCTGGCGGGTCAGGCCCGTGAGCACCCGGACGGTGCGCCCGGCGACGGCCACATCGGCGGCCGTCCGGCGCAGGGCCGCGCCGTCGAGCCGCCCCTGGTCGGCCAGGCGGCACGCCTGGGCCAGGCCCGCGGCCTCGTCCAGCATCCCGAGCGCCGCGGCCACGGACGGGCCGTAGGTGTCCGCGTCCACGAGCGCCGTGTCCTGCCCGAGGAGAGCCAGCTCGGCGGCGAGGTTGACGGCCACCGTGGTCCGTCCCGGCGCTCCGGTGGGCCCCCACACCGCCACGATCCGACCCCCGCCCCGGGGGCCGGACGGCACCTCGTCGCCGGAGTCCGCCCCGGTCCGCGGGTCCGCGTCCGCCGCGCGGTCCGGCGCGACCACGTCGGCGTAGCCGACGGCGCTCGGCGCGCCCGCCGCGGCCGCGACGGCCTCCTCGACGAGGCGTGCGGCGTCCTCCGGGTCCGCGTGCTCCGGGACGACCACGGCGCCCAGGCCGGCGAGGCGGCGGTGGTCGTGGCCCTCCAGCACGAGCAGCGCCGCGCCGCCGAGCCGGATCTGCTCCAGCAGGCTCGCCGTGAGGTCCTCGGCGCCCTCCGCGACGAGCGCGGCCCGGCCGAGCCCGGCGCGTGCCGCGGCCAGCAGCTCCGTGAGGTCGAGGCAGCGGCGCACCACCGTGACCGGCCCGTGCAGCCGTTCGATCCCGTCGACGAGAGGCCACGTCGAGACCCCGAGGGCCATGACCGGCAGGACCATCACCGGCCGCCCGCGGGGTTCCACACGAGCGTGACCCGGGCGTCGTTGCCGAGCGCGTCCACGAGCTCCTCCATCGGGTCCTCCTCCACCAGCACGTGCACCACGGTGCCGCGGCCCGCGCCGAGGGCGGTCTCCTCCGCCTGCACCCCGGCGATCTCGGCGGCGGGCAGCAGCAGGCGGGCCGGTTCGTGGCCGCGGCCCGAGGGCTTCTGCGCGGCGACCCAGACGTCCACGCGCGTGCCCGCCCCGGCGTCCTGGGGCAGCGGGTGCTCCACCGGCACGGCGACCGGCTTGCGGTCCAGCCGGTCCGCGGTGCCCAGGGCGGTGCCGGGCAGCAGCTGGCCCGCCGGGATCCGCTGCGTGGCGACGGTGCCCGGGCCCGGGGCGTCGTCCGCCGGGACGTACAGGTCCGCCGCGTCCTGCAGCCGGACGTCCACGGCCACGACGTCCTCCCCGGTCACCTCCTGGCCGACCTCGATGTCCGCGGCCGCCGCGAGGTAGGGGTCCGTCCGGTTCGTGGCGGAGACCACGGCGGTCACCCCGGCGACGGAGAGCAGCACGAGCAGCAGCCCGGTGAGCAGCCGGGGGTCCCGCCAGGTCGGTCTCCGGAACCGGGCCGACGGGGCGTCCGTGCCCCTGACCGTGCCGCTCATCGGCGACCGCCTCTCTCGATGCTCGGCACGGCCGTGGGGACCGCGCTCGTCGCCCACATTGTGCCCGCGCGCGTGGGGCCGCGGGAACGGTCCGGTGCACAACTGGGGACAGGATCGGGGCCGGCCGGTCCCGCGGCCGGCCCCCGTCGTGGTCCCCCGCATGTGGACGGGCGGCCGTCCCGCCCGTTCGGTGGCAGACTGGAACGGGAGAGCAACCACGAGCAAGGAGGCGGGAGATGGCGCAGCAGCGCTTCCTGACCTTGGCGGACGTCGCCGAGATCCTCAACATCTCGGCCGCGCAGGCGAGGGCTCTCGTGCGCAGCGGAGAGCTGCCCGCCATCCAGGTGGGCGGACGCGGCCAGTGGCGTGTCGAGACCGCCAAGCTGGAGGAGTACATCGCGCGGGGGTACGAGCGCACGGCCGAGGCGGTGCGCTCGGGCGCAGCCGACTGATCCGCCGGGAGGACTTTCGCGGCGGCCTCACCGCGCGCTGAGCGAGGAGACGCAGACCAGGGCGGGGAACGGGACGGCGCGCAGCGCGGTCACGCTGCTCCGCCTCCGGTAGTCGTCGTCGGGGTGCAGTGCCAGGTCGAAGAAGTCCGAGCCCACCCGGTCGACCGTTCCCTCGAGCTCGCCGAGCGGCCCTCCGCCGGAGAGCCGCACCCGCACCCCGGCCCGGGCCCGCGCCAGGGCGCGCAGCGCGTGCCCCAGGCCGAGCCGCAGCGCGACCGGGTCCGCACCGGTCGTCCACCCCCGGCCGAGGGACTCCCACCACAGGGCGGCGCCCAGCGGCACGAGGTGCTGGGTCCCCCGGTCCTCGAGCGCGACCCAACCGGCGCCCACCGTGCCCACCCGGCCCTCGACGGGCACGGCCCCCGCGAGCAGGGCCCGGACGGGCTCGCCCTGCCGCAGCCGCAGCCGGTCCGCGAGGCGCACCCGGGAGTACTCCGCGCGGGCCTGCTCGGCGGCCTCCTCCTCCAGTCCCAGCTGGTGCGCGGAGGCCAGCTGCGACTCCATGTCCGCGAACAGCTGCTCCCAGCGCACGGCAGCGCCCCCTTCCGGCGTCCGGTCCGTCCGGCCGCGCAGGGCCTCAACCTAGGTGCCCGCCCCGGACCGGTCAAGGAACGCCATGTCCACCGCGCCGGACGCAGACCTTTACACCGGCCGCCCCCTGGTGCTACCAATGTCTCAGGACATCAACCGGCATCAAACGGCATCAAATGCCATCAAAAGACCTGTCATCGGGGGACGACATGGCCGGCACGCCACGACCCGCACGCACCACCGCCGCTCCGCTGTGGTCGGTGCTCGCGATCCCCGTCCTGGGCCTGGCCACCGCGGCCTGCGGCGCGGCCCTGACCGGCGGCGCCGGCCGTCCCTCCGGGGGCCCGGACACGGAGGCGCTGATCGGGCTGGCGGCGGCCGCGCTCGGCTGCGCCGTGGTGGTGGCCTGGACCCTCGCCGCCGCGCTCGCGGTGCTCGCGGTGCTGGCCGGCCGCCGCCGCTGGGAACGCCTCGCCGGGGTCTGCCGGCGGTGCTCCCCCGCCCTGCTGCGCCGTGCGGCGGCCGCCGCCCTGGGCCTGCAGCTGCTCGCGGCCCCGGGCGCGCTCGCCGACGACACGCCCTCCCCGTTCTGGGACGCCGGGGCAGCCGCCCAGGAGGCCCCGGGCACGCCGGCCCCCGCCCCGGCACCCGGACCCGCGTCCGGCCCCGACGCCGGCGCCGAGGCGGAGACCGTTCCCGCTCCCCCGGCGGCACCGGAGCCCTGCGGTCGCCGGCCCGTGGCGGCGGAGCGCACGGTGGACGGCGCCGTCACGGTCCTGCGCGGGGACACGCTGTGGTCCCTCACGGCCGCCCAGCTGGGGCCGGAGGCCACCGACGAGCAGATCGCCCGCGCGTGGCCCCGCTGGTACGCGCTGAACCGGCACGTGCTCGTGGACGGGCCGCACCGGCTCCTGCCCGGCCAGCGGCTCCTGGTGCCCGGCCCCGGAGGACCCTGACCCGCCCGCGCCCCGTCCCGGCCCGGAGCGGGACCGCCCGAACCCTGACACGTTGCAGGACCACAGCACCCCAGGAACACAGCACCACAGCACCGCAGGACCACAGCACCGCAGGACGACAGCACCGCTCCCAGGAGGCCCGCCATGAACGCACCCGCCGCCGGTTCCGATCCGATGGCCCGGCCGGTCGTGCCCGCGCCCGGACGCCCGGCAGCCGGCCCGCCGGCCCGCCGGGCACGGCCGGCTCCGCCCACGGCCCCGGGCGGCTACACGTGGGGCGCCACCCGCGTGCTGGGCCACGACACCGCGGACGAATTGGGCCGGGTCACGGCACTGGCCCGGTCCATCGGCCAGGCGGCCGTGGAGGTGCTGGGCGGGAGCCGACCGGCGGCGCAGCTGAGCCGCTGGACCACCCCGGAGATCGTGCAGCGCTTCCAGCAGCGCGCCGACATGCTCCGGCTGCTGCAGGAGCAGTTCGAGGACAAGGCCGCGCTGCAGGAGCTGCACCGCAATCCGCACGTGCGCAGGTGCCGGGTCTGCCGGGTGGACCGCGGGGTCTACGAGGTGGCCCTCGTGCTGGTCGAGCCGCGGCGCAGCCGGGCCGTGGCCATGCGCGTGGAGCGCCTGGGGCGGGGCTGGAGCGTCACCGAGCTCGAGGTCGGCTGAGCCTCCGCCGTCCCGCCCCGCTCAGCCCTCGGAGGCCTCCGCGCTGGCGGCCCGAGCCCGGGCACGCCGCCCCGCCCGGTTGCGGGACGTGTCCGCGGCGTCCGCCTCGTCCTCCCCGCCGCCGGCCGCGACCGGCTCCGTGCGGGTCTGCGTCCCCCCCGTCTCGGCGGGCGCGGTGTACTGCAGGAAGCTGGGCTGACGCGGGATCTGCAGGTCCACGGGGCCGCCGTCGGCGCCCACGCGCTGGCGCCGGATCTCCATCCGGTACAGCGTCGCGACCGTCTCCTCGCGGATCGCGCCCATCATCTCCTGGAACATCGCGTAGCCCTCCCGCTGGTACTCCACGAGGGGGTCGCGCTGCGCCATGGCACGCAGGCCGATGCCCTCCTTGAGGTAGTCCATCTCGTAGAGGTGCTCGGGCCACTTGCGCCCGATGACCGACAGCAGCACGCGCCGCTCCAGGTTGCGCATCGCCTCCGCGCCGACCTCCTCCTCCCGCTGGTCGTAGACGAGACGGGCGTCGGAGAGGACCTGCTCGCGCAGGAACTCCGCCGTGAGCCGGGTGCGGCCCCCGGCCTCCTCGACGACCTCGTCGACCGTGAGGGTCACGGGGTAGATCGTGCGCAGGGCCTCCCACAGCCCGTCGAGGTCCCAGTCCTCGGGGTGACCGACGGCCGTGCGGTCCTCGACCGTGGAGCTGACGACCTCGTCGACGAACTGGGCGATCTGCTCCTGGAGGTCGTCGCCCTCGAGCACACGGCGCCGGTCGCGGTAGACCGCCTCGCGCTGACGGTTCAGGACGTCGTCGTACTTGAGGACGTTCTTGCGCTGCTCGGCGTTGCGCCCCTCGACCTGGCTCTGAGCCGAGGCGATGGCGCGGGAGACGATCTTGTGCTCCAGGGCGGTGTCGTCCGGCGCCCCCGCCATGAGCCGCTGGGCGGCCCCGGCGTTGAACAGCCGCATGAGGTCGTCCGCGAGGGAGAGGTAGAAGCGGGACTCGCCCGGGTCCCCCTGGCGCCCGGAGCGCCCGCGCAGCTGGTTGTCGATGCGCCGCGACTCGTGGCGCTCGGTGCCCAGGACGTAGAGACCGCCGACGGCGACGACCTCCTGGTGCTCCGCCCGCGTCTCCTCCTCGCACGCGGCCACCACCTCCGGCCACACCCGCTCGTACTCCTCCGCGTCGCGCTGCGGGTCCAGGCCCTTCTCCCGCATCCGGTCCACGGCGTTGAACTCGGCGTTGCCGCCGAGCATGATGTCGGTGCCGCGGCCGGCCATGTTGGTGGCCACGGTCACCGCGCCCTTGCGGCCGGCCTGCGCGACGATCGCGGCCTCCCGCGCGTGGTTCTTCGCGTTGAGCACCTCGTGCCGGACGCCGCGCTGGGCGAGCAGCTTCGAGAGGTACTCGCTCTTCTCGACCGAGACGGTGCCCACGAGGACCGGCTGACCCTTCGCGTGCCGCTCCTCGATGTCCTTGACCACCGCGGCGAACTTCGCGACCTCGTTCTTGTAGACGAGGTCGGGGCGGTCGATGCGGGCGAGGGGCCGGTGCGTCTCGATGGACACGACGCCCAGCCCGTAGGTGTTCATGAACTCCGCGGCCTCGGTCTCGGCGGTTCCCGTCATGCCCGAGAGCTTGTCGTAGAGGCGGAAGTAGTTCTGCAGGGTGACCGTGGCGAGCGTCTGGTTCTCGGCCTTGATCTCGACGCCCTCCTTCGCCTCGATGGCCTGGTGCATGCCCTCGTTGTAGCGGCGGCCGGCGAGGATGCGCCCGGTGTGCTCGTCGACGATCATCACCTCGCCCTTGAGCACCACGTAGTCCTTGTTGGCGCGGAAGAGCTCCTTGGCCTTGATGGCGTTGTTCAGGAACCCGATCAGCGGGGTGTTCTGGGCCTCGTAGAGGTTGTCGATGCCGAGCCAGTCCTCGACCTTCTCGATCCCGGACTCCAGCACGCCGACGGTGCGCTTCTTCTCGTCCACCTCGTAGTCGGTGCCCGCCTGGAGCCGCTGCACGAGGCGGCCGAACTCGGTGTACCACCGGTTGGCCTCCCCCGAGGCGGGCCCGGAGATGATGAGCGGGGTGCGGGCCTCGTCGATCAGGATGGAGTCCACCTCGTCGACGATCGCGAAGCTGTGGCCCCGCTGGACGAGCTCGTCGGGGCTCCACGCCATGTTGTCGCGGAGGTAGTCGAAGCCGAACTCGTTGTTCGTGCCGTACGTGATGTCGGCGACGTACTGCTGCCGCCGGGTCGCCGGGTCCTGGTTGGCCAGCACCACGCCGGTCTCCATGCCCAGGAACCGGTAGACGCGCCCCATCAGGTTGGCCTGGTACTCCGCCAGGTAGTCGTTCACGGTGACGACGTGGACGCCCTTGCCGGAGAGGGCGTTGAGGTAGGCGGGGGCCGTGGCGACGAGGGTCTTGCCCTCACCGGTCTTCATCTCGGCGATGTTCCCGAGGTGCAGGGCGGCGCCGCCCATGAGCTGGACGTCGTAGTGGCGCTGGCCCAGGGTGCGCGAGGCGGCCTCCCGGACCACGGCGAAGGCCTCGGGCAGCAGCCGGTCCAGGGACTCGCCGTCGGCGACGCGGGCGCGGAAGGCGTCCGTCTCGGCCCGCAGCTCCGCGTCGCTGAGCTCCCGGAAACCGTCCTCGAGGCTGTTGATGGCGGTCGTGTAGGACCGCAGCCTCGTCAGGACCTTCTTGTCTCCGGTCCTGAGGACTTTCTCCAGGAATGACGCCACGTGCACACGCTCCTCGTGTTCGACTGCCGTGCTGGGACTGATGGGGGGGGTATCCGGCACCTGCTCCAGTCTACGCGAGCGGGCCCCGGTCCTCGGGCACGGGAGAGCCCGGTGGCCGCGACCACCGGGCTCTCCCGTGGCGGGACCCGGCCGGCACCCGGCCGGCGGGTCCCGCGCTCAGCGGTGCGTGCTCAGCGGGCGGGCTCGGTCTGGTACGCCCGGACGCTCTCCTCGGACGCCTCGCCGTTGTCGCTGAGGCTGATCACGCCGTAGCTCCAGCCCTTGCGGCGGTAGACCGCGGAGGGCTCCCCGGTCTCCTTGTCGAGGAACAGGTAGAAGTCGTGGCCGACGAGCTCCATGTGGTCGACGGCCTCGTCGACGCTCAGCTCGGAGGCCGGGAACCGCTTGCGCCGGATCTCGACGGGGGTGACCGCGTCGGAGAGGCTCACGCTCTGGTCGAACGCCTCCTGCTCGGCGGTCGCGAGCTCCTCGGCGGTGGAGTAGATGGGTCCGGAGCTCGGCACCACGGGCAGGGTGCCGGTGGCCTCGTGAACGGCCGTGGGGCGGTGGGCGCCGCGGTGCACCTTCCGGCGGTCGCGCGCCCGGCGCAGGCGCTCCAGGAGCTTGCTGTACGCCTCGTCGAAGGCGGCGAACTTGTCGTCGCCGCGGGCCTCGGCCCGCAGGACGGGGCCGCGGCCGGAGACGGTGATCTCCACGCCCATGCCCTGGTGGCCGGGCAGCGCGTGGTCCTTGGTGACCTTGACATCAATGCGCTGGACCTTCTCGCCCAGCTCCTCGAACTTGACGACCTTCTCGGCGGCGTACTCCTTGAACCGCTCCGGTACGGCGACGTTGCGCCCCATGACGTTCAGTTCCATGATGCCCTCCAAATCTCGGGGGTGACGTGGGCGGATGGGGCCGCCCACCCGGGAGGATCGGTGCGTCCCGTGGCTCAACGTTAGTTGAATCACACGGGATAATCACCAGGCCCCGGCCGGGTCCGGATCAGCGGTGAGCGGAACCGCCGGGGAGCGCACGGCCGCGAGCACCACCGCACCGACCACCTCGGCCCCGCCGGCGCGCAGCGCGCGGGCCGCCTCCCCGAGGGTCGCGCCCGTGGTCAGCACGTCGTCGACGACGACGCACCGGGCGCCGGGAGCCGCGGCGGCCCGCATGGACCCGGCGGGGCGGTCCCGACGGCCCGCCGCACCCAGCCGCTTCTGCGCCGGTCCGGGCAGCAGGGTCCCGCTCCCGCGGTGCCGCAGCCCGCGGTCCACGACCGCACCGGCGGGGAGCACGCCGCGGCGGGCGCAGTCCTCCAGCAGCAGCCGCACGGGGTCGAACCAGCGGCGCCGCAGGGCCGCCGGGCTGCTCGGCACCGGGACCAGCAGCACGGGCCCGGGCGGCCAGTCCCGGGCGGCGCGGTCCAGGGCCGTGGCCAGGCAGGCGGCGAGCACGGGGACCAGGTCGGTGCGGCCGGTGTTCTTGAGGGCGAGCAGGCACGTGGCGAGCCCGTGGGCGTAGCGCCCGGCGGCCACGACGGGCAGCGGCGGATCCAGCAGCGGCGCGGCCGAGGAGGCCTCGAAGGGCCGGGCGCAGGACCGGCGCAGCAGCAGGCGGCAGGCGCGGCACAGGGCGGCGCCCGGGGCGCGGCACACGGCGCACTCCACGGGCAGCAGCACCTCGGCGGCCTCGGCCAGGCGGTCGAGGGCCCGTGCGGCCGCCCGGTCGAGGGCGCGGGCGGAGAGCGGGTTCGCGGGCATGCCCCCATCCTGGCCGGGGCCCGCCGCCCGGGACCGGGGGGCGGCTCCCGTCCGGACAGCCGGCGCTGTGGACGAGGGGGCCGTCCCGGGCGAGGGCCTCAGCCGGCGAACGCCGTGTCCAGCACGTCCTCGCTCTGCGGCGCCCACGCGTTGCCGGTGAGCATGTGCAGGGTGCCGCCGGCCACGGCGTAGACGGAGGACGTGCCGTTGCCCCCGCTCAGCCCGGTGAGGCCCACGAGGGCGGGCAGCTCGCGGAAGCGCCCGGACACGTCGTAGACGCGGGGCCGGACCGACCCCGTGCCGCCCAGCGGGGCCGCCACGAACTCCCGGTCGCTGAGCCACAGGGCCGCGTCCGCGTCGACGTCGGCGGCCACCCGGTACGGCTCGTTGAGCCGGCGCGGCGTCCCGTCGGGCTCGCGCACCACGCCGGAGAGCCAGATCTGGGAGACGCCGTCGTCCTCGGTGACGACGAGCGCGCGCGTGCCCCCGCGCGAGATCCGCAGCGAGGTGACGGTCCGCGCCGACAGCCACGAGGCCTCGACGCGCCGCGGGTCCCCGGCGTCCGCGCCGGTGCGCACTGCCCGGACGGTCCCGGCGGAGTCCCCGGTCCACACCCACCCGTGCTCGTCGAAGCTCGGGCGGGTCAGGCCGGTGCCGCTGAAGCGCTCCACGGGCTCCTCGTCCCGGGCCACGGTCACCAGGGCGCCCGTGCCCGTGTCCACGAAGGCGAAGTGCTCGGCCGCGGCGTCCATCGCGGGGCTGGACGGGAAGTGGTCGTCCAGCGGGGGGATCCCGTCCACGGCCTCGGTCTGGCCGCCCTGGTAGAACACGAGCTCGCCGTCGCGCAGCCCCACCTGCCGGGACGGGACGGTGACGTCCTGCACCGGCGCGGTGTCCGTCCACCCCGCGCCCAGCTCCACGGGCGCCCCCTCGACGAGCAGCTCCACGTCGTTCACCGCGGTGAGCGACCTGAGGCTCAGCGAGAGCTGGTCGTGCATCCGGCGGTTGATCTCGATGTTCGCGGGGTCGAAGTCGGGCACGCTGAGCTCCACCGTGGCGGTGCCCTCCCGCACGGGCACCGCCGAGCCCGCGAGCGTGGTCCCCGCCGGGAACGCCGAGGTCACGGCGCCCCGCAGGTACGGCGCGGGCCCGCCGAGCAGGTTGCGCACGATGGACGTGGACACGGGCACCCGGTCCGGGAACCACCGGGGGTCGACCACCACGTTGGACAGGTCCTCGTCCGCGAAGTACAGGTGGTGGGGCTCGAAGACGTCCTCGAAGTCGGGCCGGGTGAGCGCCGTGGCGTCCGGGGCGTCGGAGATCCGCCACTGGCCGTCCACCTGGGCCACGTCGAAGTCGAGCACCTCCGTGGCCCCCGCCGGCTTGCGCTCGATCACGCCGGAGCCGTCCACCACGCTCTCCACCTCGAGGTTCACGCGGTACTCGTCGTCCTCGAGCCGGGGCACGATCGAGGCGTCGCCGCGGTGCACGATGGTGCGCGCGTCCGGGTGCCAGGTGCCGGCGAGGTCCGGGGTGAGGTACTCCCGGGCCACGGAGTAGTCGTCGGCCACGCCCGTCCCGGCCGCGAGGAAGCCCCGCACGATCTGCTCCGGGGTCGCCCCGTCGCGGGGGCCGGCCGGCTCGACGTCGTAGGTGGGCTGGGCCGCGGTCCGGGTCGGCTCGGCGTGCCGGTGCACGGGCCCCGTCCGGGGAATGGCCCCGCAGCCGGCGAGGGCCACGGCCGCGGCCAGGGCGAGTGCGGCCGAGCGGGCCGGTCTTCCGGTCCTGCTCATGTCCGGTCCTCCTCGACGTCGGCCGGCTGCGCCGCGGCGGCGGGGGGCAGCTGCTCCGGCGGGGCCGCGGAGGCCAGCGCCAGGGACCCCGTCCGGGTCACCGCCGCCGTCTCCGGGTACGCGTCGGCGTCGGGCGGCAGGCCCAGCGGGCTGTCGTCGTCGGGGCCGAGCCGCCGGGCGCGGGTCCGGGGCAGGGTGAGCCGGAAGCAGGCGCCCTCCCCCGGCGCGCCCCACACGTCGAGCCGGCCGCCGTGCAGCCGCGTGTCCTCGGTGGCGATCGCGAGGCCGAGCCCCGTCCCGCCCGTGGTGCGGGCGCGGGCCGGGTCCGCGCGCCAGAAGCGGTTGAACGCCTTGGCCGCCTCCTCCTCGGTCATCCCGATGCCGTGGTCGCGCACCGCCACGGCCGCGGCCACCTCGGAGGCCCCGACGACGACGTCGACGGGCCGGCCCTCCCCGTGCTCGAGGGCGTTGACCACGAGGTTGCGCAGGATCCGCTCGATCCGCCGCTGGTCCCCCTGGACGGTGCAGCGGGACAGCTCCGAGCGCACCCGCACTGTGGAGCCGGAGGAGACGGCGAGCGGGGCCGCGGCCTCCACGACGTCGTGCACGACCGAGAACAGCTCGACGTTGGCCACCTCGAGCCGGGCGGCGCCGGCGTCGAAGCGCGAGATCTCGAGCAGGTCGGCCAGCAGGGCGTCGAAGCGGTCCACCTGGTGGTAGAGCAGCTCGGCGGAGCGCCGGTTGACGGGGTCGAAGTCCTCACGGGCGTTGAAGAGCACCTCGGCCGCCATCCGCACCGTGGTCAGCGGGGTGCGCAGCTCGTGGGAGACGTCCGAGACGAAGGTCTGCTGCATCGAGGACAGCTGCTCGAGCTGGGTGATCTGCTCCTGCAGGCTGTCGGCCATGCGGTTGAAGGACCGGGCGAGGCGGGCGACCTCGTGCGAGCCGCTGACGGGCATCCGCACGCCGAGGTCCCCGTCGGCGAGCTGCTCGGCCACGCGGGCGGTGGTGGACACGGGACGGACGACCTCGCGGGTGACGTACCAGACGATCGCGCCCACGAGCAGGAGCAGGACGACCACCGACAGCAGCAGCACCGCGTGCATCGCGTCGAGGGTGCGCTGCGGCTCGGAGAAGTCGTAGACGAGGTAGAGCCCGTACCGGCTGTTCTGGTAGAGGTCCACCACGGTGCCCACGACGATGACGGGGGCCTCCTCCCCCTTCTCCGTCATCCGGACGGAGGCGGGCTGCCAGAACACGCCGTCCTGCTCCGCGAGCCGTTCCTGCAGCTCCGCGGGCACGGTGCTCGAGGTCATCCACGGGCTCTGGCTCTGGGCCGGGATGAGGGTCTGCCCGCTCGTGAAGTCCATCGGGAGCAGGATCCAGCGCTCGGTCTCCGCGCCGTCGACCGAGAGCGAGCCGAGGGTCGAGGCGACCAGTGCCTGCAGCTCGTCGCGGTCGGAGGCGTCCGAGGCGTCGAAGCTGTCCTGCACCTGCTCGAAGTCCGCGGTGGCCGAGGCGAGGACCTGGTCCAGGCGCTCGGTGAAGAGCCGGTCCGCGATCTGGTGCGAGAGGAAGCTGCCCGTGACGAAGAAGGCCAGGGCGGTCAGGGACAGGGACACCGCGATGGCCCGGAACTGCAGGGACTGCCGCCAGCGGCGGGCCAGGAGGAGCCGGCCCAGCCGCAGCCGGCGGGCCGCGGCGCGGGCCGGCCCGTGGCGCCGGGAGGAGGCGGCGTCCGGCGGGGTCATCGGGCGGACGTGCCCGCCTTGTAGCCGACGCCGCGCACGGTGACCACGATCTCGGGGCTCTCCGGGTCCCGCTCGATCTTGGAGCGCAGCCGCTGCACGTGGACGTTGACGAGCCGCGTGTCGGCGGCGTGCTGGTAGCCCCAGACGTCGCGGAGCAGCATCTCCCGCGAGAACACCTGGTGCGGTGCGCGCGCCAGGGCGGTGAGCAGGTCGAACTCGAGGGGCGTGAGGCCGATCTCGTGGTCCCCCCGGTGCACGCTGTGCCCGCTCACGTCGATGGTCAGGTCCCCGATCCGCAGCTCCTGCGAGTTGGCGCGCTCGACCGGGCGCAGCCGGGCCTTGACCCGGGCCACGAGCTCGGCGGGCTTGAACGGCTTGGGCACGTAGTCGTCGGCCCCGGCCTCCAGTCCGCGGACCACGTCGACGGTGTCCGACTTGGCGGTGAGCATGACGACCGGGACGTCGGAGATCGTGCGGATCTCGCGGCAGACCTGGATGCCGTCCTTGCCCGGGAGCATGAGGTCGAGGAGCAGCAGGTCGGGGCGCACGGCCCGGAAGGTGTCCACGGCGGTGGCACCGTCGTAGCAGAAGACGGGCTCGAAGCCCTCCGCGGTCAGGACGATCCCGATCATCTCCGACAGGGCGGCGTCGTCGTCGACGACCAGTATTCGCGCGTTCATCGCCTCTCCGGTGGTGTGGGGCGGCCCCGCAGGGGCGGGGACCGCCGTGGCCCGGGGCGTCCGGGGCGTGGTGGTGGACCGGGGTCCACCTGCATTGTGGCCGATCGCGGCCCGCCCCGCACCTCGGCGCGGAGTGTGTCGGCCCGGCCGGTGGACGGGCTCAGGCCTCGGCGGCGGTCCGGGCCAGCGCCTCGGCGGTCCCGGTGACCCGGGCGAGGACGTCGCGCAGCTCGGCGGGCCCCAGCGCGTCGAGCTCCTCGCGCGGGGTGATCCGGACCCGGTCGAGGGCGGCGGCCGGCAGGCCGAGGTCCCGCCACACGGACCACACGTCCGCCGCCAGGGCCCGGGCCCCGGCCCGGCCCGGGGGCACGGGGACGAGCCCGAGCCACAGCTGCAGCCCCTCCTCGACGAGCGCGGCGAGCGGCTCCCACTCGTGCGCCGAGCCGGCGGGGGCCGGCACGTGCACGGCGTCCGCTCCGGCCTCCCGGGCCAGCCGGGGATCGGTCCCGGGGGGCAGCCGCAGGGCGACGGCGGCGGCGCCGGCCTCCCGGCAGGCCTCGACCACGCCCGTCAGCGACGTCCGCGCCTCCGCCGCGGGGACCGCCCGCAGGGTCCGGTAGCCGCTCATCGTGGGCAGGCTGCCCGCGAGCACCCGGGCGAGCTCGGGCTCGTCCAGCTGGACGAGGACGTCCCGGCCGGGGGCCGCGGCGCGCACGGCCCGGACGTGCTCGAGCACGCCCGAGGCCAGGGAGTCCGCGAGGTCGCGGCGGGCGCCGTGGTCCTTGAGCGCCCGCTCCCCCGCGTGCAGGTGGAGCCGGGCGGCCAGGCTGAGCGGGCCGAACAGCTGCGTCTTGACCGGTGCGTCGTCGGGACCGCTCTCGGCGCCGATCACGTCGGCGAGCACGTTGACGTCCCCGGCCAGCAGCGCCCGCGCGGCCCGGGAGTCCTTGCCGGGGACCCCGGACACGCGCAGCCCGTGGGGCTGCCGGTCCGCGTGGAGCCCGTCGAGCACCGCGGCCGTGCGGGCGACGGGATCGGCGGCCGCGCCCCGGGCCGGCAGGAGGGGCAGGAAGGAGATGTGGGGCGCCCCGAGCTCACCGCGCAGCAGCGTGACGGACTCGACGACGTCCGTGCCCGGCATCGCGCCGAGGGCCGTGCCCACGACGCCGGGGACGTCGGGGTCGGTGCGCCGGGAGGCGGCTGTGGCGTGCTGCGTCACGAGGGGTCGTCGTCCTCCCGCCGGTGGTCCTCGGAGAGGGCCACGTGGTGGCGGATGACCTCGCTGATGATGAAGTTCAGGAACTTCTCCGCGAACTCGGGGTCGAGCTGCGCGGAGGCCGCGAGCGCCCGGAGACGCTCGATCTGGGCCGACTCGCGGTCCGGGTCGCCGGCGGGCAGCCCGTGGGTGGCCTTGAGGACGCCGACGCGCTGGGTGGCCTTGAACCGCTCGGCGAGCAGGTGCACCAGCGCCGCGTCGATGTTGTCGATGGTGCCGCGGATGGACTGCAGCTCGGCGAGCACGCGGGGGTCGGCCCGGCCCTGCAGCGAGGACGCGTGGGCGTCGAAGTCCTGGTGGGCCCGGACGTCGGCGGAGGCGTGGGGGTGCGGTGCGCTCATGCCGGCCAGTCTATCGGGCGGGATCGGCCCGGCCGACGACGTCGGGGCGGGCCAGCGAGTGGGCGCGGTCCACCGTGGCCTGGCCGAGGACCCGGGTGCCCTGGTAGAGCACGACCGACTGGCCGGGGGCCACGCCCCGCATCGGCTTCTCCAGGCGGACCACGAGCTCCGGCACCGGGTCCCCGCCGGGCCCCTCGACGAGCTCGAGGCGGGCCCGCGCCGGGACGGGGTCCCCGTGCGCCCGGACCTGGGCGAGGACGGGGAACGGGGCCGACGCCGTCCCGGCCGCGGCCCCGGGGCGCAGCAGCGGCGCGGCCTCGGGCACGGGCGCCCCGGCCCAGGAGGGGCGGATCCCGCGCAGCTCCTCGACCGCCAGCATCTCCTGGGGGCCCACGACGACCTCGTTGGTCCTCGGCCGGATCTCCAGGACGAAGCGCGGCTTGCCGTCGGGGGCCGGGGTGCCGATCCGGAGTCCCTTGCGCTGGCCCACGGTGAACGCGTTGGCGCCGGGGTGGGTGCCGACCACGTGGCCCGCCACGTCCTTGATCTCGCCCTCGGTCATCTCGATCCGCTCCGCGAGCCAGCCGCGGGTGTCGCCGTCGGGGATGAAGCAGATGTCGTGGGAGTCGGGCTTGCTCGCCACGGACAGGCCGCGGCGGGCCGCCTCGGCCCGCACCTCGGCCTTGGACGGGGTCTCGGCCAGCGGGAGCAGCACGTGCTGGAGCTGCTCGGCGGTGAGCACGCCGAGGACGTAGGACTGGTCCTTCGCCCAGTCCGCGGCGCGGTGCAGCTCGCGG
This sequence comes from Kocuria sp. CH-021, assembly GCF_049716185.1. NCBI lineage: Bacteria > Bacillati > Actinomycetota > Actinomycetes > Micrococcales > Micrococcaceae > Kocuria > Kocuria sp. CH-021. The sequence continues at coordinate 79,263 of NZ_JBNAFK010000011.1, forward strand.
CGGCCGTCGGGGTCCTCGACCACCTTCGCGTAGTGGCCGGTGCACACCGCGTCGAAGCCGAGGGCGAGGGCCTTCTCCAGGAGCGCGGCGAACTTGATCTTCTCGTTGCAGCGCAGGCACGGGTTGGGCGTGCGCCCGGCCGCGTACTCCGCCACGAAGTCGTCGACGACGTCGGCCTGGAACCGCTCGGAGAAGTCCCACACGTAGTACGGGATGCCGAGGACGTCGGCGGCGCGCCACGCGTCCCGGGAGTCCTCGATCGTGCAGCAGCCCCGGGAGCCGGTGCGGAGGGTCCCGGGCGTGCGGGAGAGCGCGAGGTGGACGCCCGTCACGTCGTGGCCGGCGTCGACGGCGCGGGCCGCCGCCACGGCCGAGTCGACGCCGCCGCTCATGGCTGCCAGTACTCGCACGGTGAGATCGTCTCCAGGGGTCGGGGTTCGGGGTCCGTGTCGTCAACGGGGCGCGGCGGGCCGGTATTCCCCGCGGTGGCGGACGGGCCTGCCCGGTCCCCGGCGGGCCGGGCTCAGGCCGGCGCCGCTCCGGAGAGCCCGGCGCGCAGCGCCCGCCGGTGCACCTCGGGCAGGGCGGCGAGCAGGGCGTCGACGTCGGCGGCGGTGCTGGTGCGGCCCAGGCTGAAGCGCTGGGCGCCGCGCGCGGTGGCCTCGTCCAGGCCCATGGCCAGCAGCACGGAGGAGGCGCGGGGCACCCCGGCGTGGCACGCCGAGCCGGTGGAGGAGGCGATCCCGGCGGCGTCCAGCAGGAACAGCAGGGAGTCCCCCTCGCAGCCGGGGAAGGTGAAGTGGGCGTTGCCGGGCAGCCTGGTCCCGGCGTGCTCCGGGTCCTCGGGCCCGCGCAGGACGGCGTCCGGCACGATCCGGCGCACGCCCGCGACCAGCCGGTCGCGCAGCCCGGCGAGCCGCTCCGCCTCGGCCTGGCGCTCCGCGGCGGCCTCCCGCGCCGCCACGCCGAACCCGGCGAGCGCGGCGGCGTCGAGGGTGCCCGAGCGCACCGTGCGCTCCTGGCCGCCGCCGTGCTGGACGGGGGCCAGCCTCACGGTGCGCCCGGCCACGAGGGCCCCGGCGCCCACGGGCCCGCCCAGCTTGTGGGCCGAGACGGCCAGCGTGGTGAGCCCGGGCAGGTGCGCGTCGACGGGCAGGGAGCCGAAGGCCTGCACGGCGTCGCAGTGGAAGGGGACCCCGAACTCCTCGGCGAGCGCGGCGAGCTCGGCGACGGGCTGGACGGTGCCCACCTCGTTGTTCGCCCACATCACGGTCAGCAGCGCGGTGGCGCCGGGGTCCCGGGCCAGTTCCTCCCGCACCGCGGCCGGGTCCACCCGGCCGGCGGCGTCGACGGGGAGGAGCACGGCCTCGGCGCCCTCGTGGGCGGCCAGCCACTCCACGGTCTCGGCGACCGCGGCGTGCTCCACCGAGGAGACGAGGATCCGCCGGCGGCGGGGGTCCTGCCCGCGCCGGTGCCGGTACAGGCCCTGCACGGCCAGGTTGTCGGCCTCGGTGCCCCCGGAGGTGAAGATCACCTCGACGGGGTCCGCGCCGAGGGCCGCGGCGACGTCGTCGCGGGCCTGCTCGACGACCGTGCGCGCCGACCGCCCGGCCCGGTGCAGCGAGGAGGGATTGCCGCCGCGGGCCAGCTGCTCGGTGACCGCGGCGAGCGCGGAGGGCCGGAGGGGCGCGGTGGCGGCGTGGTCGAGGTAGACGGGACGGTGCGGCACGCCGTCCAGTCTAGGACGCCGGACGGTCGCCGGGCCGGCGTCCGTAGACTGGCGGGCATGCTCCGCATCCTCTTCCACACCCCCGAGATCCCGGGCAACACCGGCAACGCGATCCGCCTCGCCGCGGTCACCGGGGCCGAGCTGCACCTGGTGGAGCCCCTGGGCTTCGACTTCGGCTCCGCGCACCTGCGCCGGGCCGGCCTCGACTACCACGACCTCGCCGTGCTGAGCGTCCACCCGGACCTGGAGGCCGCGTGGGCGGCCCTGGCCCCGGAACGGGTCTTCGCCTTCACCACGGACGGGGAGCTGGCGCACACCGACGTCGCCTACCGCCCCGGGGACGTGCTGCTGTTCGGGCCCGAGTCGGTGGGCCTGCCCCCGGCGGTGAAGACGGACCCGCACGTCACCGCGCGGGTCCGCATTCCCATGCTGCCGGCCCGCCGGTCGCTGAACCTGGCGAACTCGGCGTCCATCGCCGTCTACGAGGCCTGGCGCCAGCTGGGCTTCGCGGGCGCCGCCGGCTGAGCGGCCGGGCCGGGGCCCGCGCCCCGACCCCTCACTGCTGATCGGCGGCGTCCCCGACCGTCACCTCGACCGTGCGCTCCTCGCCGTCCCGCACGAACGTCATCGTCCCGGTGCCCCCGGCGGGCAGCTCGCGCACGGCCGCCGTCAGGGAGCTCGCGTCCTGGATGCGGTGGCCGTTGAACTGCGTGATGACGTCGTCCACCTCCAGCCCGGCGTCGTCGGCCGGCGAGCCGGGCACGACCTGCTGCACCGCGGCGCCGTCGGAGAAGGCCCGGCTCCGCCCTTCCGCGCCCGGAGCGGCGCTCACGCTGGTGCCGAGGTAGCCGTGCGTGGCCCGGCCGTTGTTGATGATCTCCTCGGCCACCCGCTTCGCGGTGTCCACCGGGATCGAGAAGCCCACGCCGATGTTGCCGGCCTCCGTGCCGGAGCCGGCCGAGGCGATGGCCACGTTGATCCCGATGACCTCGCCGTCCGTGCCGATCAGCGGCCCGCCCGAGTTGCCGGGGTTGATGGCGGCGTCGGTCTGGATCACGTTGAGGTACACCGACGGCGAGGAGCCCTGCGAGCGGCCGCCCGGGCCGCCGTTCTGGTCGGGGAGGTCGAAGAAGAAGTCGTTGCCGTCGCCCCGCTCCTCGCTCTCGCCCTCCGGCGGCGTGTTCGGCGCGGCGGAGGAGGCCACCGTGATGGTGCGGTCGAGGGTGGAGACGATCCCGTCGGTGACCGTGCCCGCGAGGCCCAGCGGCGCCCCGATGGCGATGGCCGTGTCGCCCACGTTCACGTCGTCCAGGGAGCCCAGGGTGGCCGGGGTCAGCCCCGGGGCGTCGACCTTGAGGACCGCGAGGTCGGACAGCGGGTCGGTGCCGACCACCTCGGCCGGCAGCACCCGGCCGTCGTCGAGCTGCACCTCGATGGCGGGGCTGCTCGTGGTGCCGTCGAGGGTCACCACGTGCGTGTTGGTGAGGATGTGCCCCACGTCGTCGATGATCACCCCCGAGCCGGAGCCGTTCTGGCCGCCGCCGGACGCGGAGATCGTGACCACGGACGGAGAGGCCTTCACCGCGGCCGCGGTCACCGCGTTCACCTCGTCCTGGTCGTTGACGATGATCGAGCTGGTCGTCGACCCGCCCGCGGCCGGCACCGTGCCGCCGTCGTCCAGGAGGGCGTCCGTCCCCACGGCCGCCCCCGCCCCGACCAGCGCGGCCAGGACCATGCCCGTGACCAGGGAGCCCCCCGAGAAGCGCCGCCGCCCCCGGCCGGCCCCCGCACCGTTGCCGTCGCCGTTGCCGCCGGCGTGCCCCCACGGCTGCCGGCCGGCGGGGTCCCCGGCGCCCTGCCACGCGCCCGGGAAGGGACCGGCGTCCCGCCCGTCGCGCACCCCGTACCCCGGGGGCGCGTCCTGCTCGGCCCCGGACGCCCACGGGTCGTGGGCCGGGCGGCCGGTGACCGGGGGCAGGGGCTGGGTGAGCTGCGGGTCGGCACCGGATCGGGGGTCGCGGGGCTCGGACATGGGCGGTCTCCTCCTGGGAACGGACGGGCCCGGCCGGCCCCGGAGCGGACGGGGCGGCGCGGGCGGCTCAGCTCCCCAGTATCCACGTCCGCACTGAGACGACGCTGAGAGCACTGACCGCTTCCCGCACGGCGCCCGGACGCCGGCCGTGGGTGCGCCCCGTGCCCGCCGGGAGGTCATCAGCCGCCTTGCGGTTTCGCCCTGCGCGTAGGCCCGGCGCCGTTCCTCCCGCCGGGGCGCCCCCGTCCTAGAATCGGGAGCACCGACCACGTGAGGGAGATCATGCACTGGCGCCCCATTGCCCGCCGGACCGTCGCCGGCTGCGGTCTGACGCTCGCCCTGCTCGCGCCCGCCGGGGCGGCCGCCGCCCAGCCGCCCGTGGACGTGCCCCCGGGCGAGCGGATCGTCGACGAGGCCGGCGTCCTGGAGGACCCCTCGGCGCTGGCCGCCGACGTGCGCGAGCTCGCCACCCAGGAGGGCATCACCCTGACCGCGGTGTTCGTCGACTCCTTCACCGACCCCTCGGACCCCGACGCGTGGCTGCAGGAGTTCGCCGAGGTCAACGACCTCGGCAGCTCGGACGCGGTGCTGGTCGTGGCCACGGAGGACCGGCAGCAGCGGTTCTCCGCGTACTCGACCGGGCCCCTGAGCACCGAGCAGCAGGAGCGCATCAACCGGCAGTACATCACGCCGGCGCTCGCGGCCGACGACTGGGACGGCGCGGTCGAGGGCGCGGTCGAGGGCATCGAGGCGGAGCTCTCCGGCGCCCCCGCCGGGGCCGCGGACAGCTCCGACGGCGGCGGCGCGGGCTTCGGCCTGCTCGGCCTCGGGGCGCTCGGCCTGGGCGGGCTCGCCGTCTACGGCATGGCCGCCCGCAACAAGAAGCGCCGGCAGCAGGAGTCCGCCCCGCACGGCGGGCCCGGTGGCCGGGGCCCGGCGGGCCCCGGCCGCCCGCCGGAGGTCCCGGTGCCGGAGCTGCGCAAGCGGGCCGGCGAGCTCCTCGTGGCCACCGACAACGCCATCCAGCACTCCGAGCAGGAGCTGGCCTTCGCCCAGCTGCAGTACGGGGACGAGCAGGTCGAGCCGTTCCGCCGCGCCGTCCAGGACGCCAAGAAGCACATGCAGGCCTCGTTCGCCCTCCAGCAGCAGCTCGAGGACCACATCCCGGACACCGAGGAGCAGCAGCGGGCCTGGCTCGGGGAGATCATCGCCCGCTCCCAGGACGCCCAGCGCCCTCTCCAGGAGCACCAGGAGGCCTTCAGCTCGCTGCGCCGGCTGGAGTCCCGCGCCCCGCAGGCCCTCGAGGACGTCCGGCGCCACGCGGAGGCGGTGCGTCCCCGCGTGGCCACGGCCGACGCCCGGCTGCGGGAGCTGACCGCCCACTACAACGAGACCGCCGTGGCCCCCGTCCGGGACAACATCGACCAGGCCCGGGACCGGCTCGACTTCGTGGACACCGCCCTCGAGGAGGCCCGCACCGACCTCGCCGCGGGCCGCACGAGCGACGCCGTGCTGGACATCCGCGCCGCCGAGGAGGGGGCGGGGCAGGCCGGCGGGCTGCTCGACGCCGTGGAGCACGCGGCCACCGAGCTCGCCCACGCCGAGGAGTCCCTCAAGGACGCCGTGACCATCGCGCAGCGCGACGTCGCCGAGGCGGACGCCCTCGTCCGGCGCGGCTCCAACCCGGAGCTCGCGGGCGCGGTGGCCGGCGTCGGCGCCGTCCTGCGGACCGTCGAGGAGCAGATGGGCGCGGGCCGGATCGATCCGCTCGGCCTGAGCCGGCGCCTGGCGGTGGCCAAGGACGAGCTCGACAAGGGGCTCGCGTCGGTGCGCTCCCAGAACGACCGGGACCGTTCCGCGCGGGAGACCCTCGCGCACACCCTCGTGTCCGCGCAGGCCCAGCTGAGCTCGGCGAGCGAGTACATCTGGGCCCGCCGCGGCGGGGTCGGTCCCGAGGCGCGCACCCGTCTCGCGGAGGCCGAGCGCTGTCTCGAGGCCGCCCAGCAGGCCCGGAGGTCGGACCCCTCCGAGGCGCTGACCTACGCCAACGAGGCCGTCCGGCTCGCCGGCGAGGCCCAGTACATCGCCCAGCGGGACGTCGACTCCTTCTCCTACGGCGGTTTCGGCACGCCCGTGGGGATGGGCGGCCACCGCGGCCGCTCCAACAGCGGCCTGGGCGGCGCGATGCTGGGAGGCATCCTCCTCGGCTCGATCCTCAACGGCGGCGGAGGCGGTTTCGGCGGCGGGGGCGGCGGCTTCGGCGGCAGCTTCGGCGGCGGTTTCGGCGGCGGTGGGGGCGGCTTCGGCGGCGGCATCGGGGGCAGCTTCTGATCCCGGATCCCGGCCGCCGACCGTCGGCCGCCCCGGCACGGTCCGCCGCTCCCCGACCCGTCCACCCGTCCGCCCCACGATCCCTGTCCCGCCCACCGTCCCGGGAGGTCCTCCCGGGAAGCACCACAGGAGAGAAGGAACCATGATCAAGCAGTCCATCTTCGGCCGCATCGCCCAGCTCGCGAAGGCCAACATCAACGCCATGATCGACGCCGCCGAGGACCCGCAGCTCATGCTGGACCAGATGGTGCGCGACTACACCGAGAACATCCGCGAGGCCGAGGCCGCCGTCGCGCAGACCATCGGCAGCCTGCGCCTGCTCGAGCAGGACCACGCGGAGGACGTGCGCGAGGCCCAGGAGTGGGGCAACAAGGCCCTGGCCGCCTCGAACCGGGCCGAGGAGTACCGCGGGGCCGGCAAGGGCGCCGAGGCCCAGAAGTTCGACAACCTCGCCAAGGTCGCCCTCCAGCGCCAGATCCAGTACGAGACGGAGGCCCGCGGCGCCGAGCCGCAGATCCAGTCCCAGACCGAGGTCGTGGAGAAGCTCAAGGACGGGCTCAACAGGATGCGGGGCAAGCTGCAGGAGCTGTCCAACAAGCGGGACGAGCTCAACGCCCGGCAGAAGACGGTGCAGGCGCAGTCGCAGGTCCAGGACGCGCTGAAGGCCTTCGACGTGCTCGACCCGACGAGCGAGGTGTCGCGGTTCGAGGACAAGATCCGGCGCGAGGAGGCGCGCGTGCTGGGCCAGCAGGAGCTCGCCGCGTCCTCCCTGGACGCGCAGTTCGAGTCCCTCGAGTCCCTCGGCCAGCAGTCGGAGATCGAGGCCCGCCTCGCGGCCCTGAAGTCCCGCAACGCCGAGCGGATCGTCTCCTCCGAAGAGGTCTGACGAGGGTCCCGCACCGGGAGCGCGGAAGGAGCCCCCACGGCCGCGGCCGTGGGGGCTCCTTCCGGCCCGGGAGCCCGGGCACGGCGAAGGCCCCCGGACCGTGGTGGTCCGGGGGCCTTCTCTGGTTGCGGGGGCAAGATTTGAACTTGCGACCTCTGGGTTATGAGCCCAGCGAGCTACCGAACTGCTCCACCCCGCGGCGACATGTATGACTATACGTGCCGCGGGGTGGACCCGCAAATCGGCTACCCGGCGGGCTGCTCCGCCGGTTCCCCGGCCGGTTCCTCGGGGGCCAGGGCCCCCTCGGCCTCGGGCGCGACGACGCCGTCCGCCTCGAGCGCCCGCTCGATGGCGTCCTGGAGCCGCTGCTGGGCCTCCCCGTAGGAGGTCCAGTCGCCCTCCTGCAGGGCCTCCTCGGACTCCTGGATCGCCTGGTTCGCGTCGCTGAGGGCGTCCTCGAGGCTGCCGCCGCCGGCCGGGGCTCCCGCCCCGCCCTCGCCGGCCCCGTCGGGGCTCCCGGCCTCGGCGTCGTCCACGCCCGCGCCGGAGGACGTCTGGGCGCCGGAGTCGCCCTGGAAGACCTCGTCGAGGGCCTCCTCGAGGGTGGGCGCGAAGCCCACCTCCTCGCCGAAGCCGACGAGCACGCGCCGCAGCGTCGGGTACGCGGCGTCGCCCGAGGACTGGACGTAGACGGGCTGGACGTAGAGCATGCCGCCGCCCGCCGGCAGGGTGAGCAGGTTGCCGTTGATGACCTCGGAGGCGCCCTGGCGGAGCAGGTTCAGCTCGGTCGAGACGTCCGTGTCCGAGTTGAAGAGGTTCTGCGCCTGGCCCGGTCCGGGCACCACGGAGGACCGCGGCAGCTCGAGCAGGCGCAGCGTGCCGTACTCGTCGCTCTTGACCCCGTCCTCGCCGGTCCCGGCGTCGGAGTTGGCGGACAGGTACCCGTACATCACGTTGCGCGTGTTGCCCGTCTCCGACTGCTGCGGGATGAAGGAGGTGGTGAGCGAGAAGTTGGCCTCGTCCTCACCGGGCATCCGCATCGAGAGGTAGTACGGGGGCAGGGCCACGTCGGTGTCCTGGGTCGGGTCGTTGGGCACGGACCAGACGTCGTCGTTGGCGTAGAAGCTGTTCGCGTCGGTGACGTGGTAGCGGTTGAGCAGCTCCCGCTGGACCTTGAACATGTCCTGCGGGTAGCGCACGTGCGCCATGAGCTCCGCGGACATCTCGGAGTACGGCTGGAGCGTGTTCGGGAAGACGTTCTGCCACGCCTTCAGCACCGGGTCCTGGTCGTCCCACGCGTACAGGTTCACGGTGCCGTCGTAGGCGTTGACCGTGGCCTTGACCGAGTTGCGGATGTAGTTGACCCGCTCCGGGGGCAGGGTCGCCGCCGCGCCCTGGGCGGTCTGCGTGTCCTGGGTGGCCTCCTGGAGCACCGACGGCGTCGAGTACGGGTAGGCGTCCGAGGTGGTGTAGGCGTCCACGATCCACTGGACCTGGCCGTCGATGATGGCCGGGTACGGGGCGCCGTCGACCGTCAGGTACGGGGCGACCTTCTCGATGCGCTCGCGCGGGTCCCGGTCGTAGAGGATCTGCGACTCCGGGCGCACGGCGTCCGAGAGCAGCATGTCCGAGGACTGGAACTTGATCGAGTAGGCCAGGCGGTTGAAGAAGTTGCCGATGCTGGGCCCGCCGTTGCCGGCGAACGTCGTCTTGGCGTCCCCCTCCTGGTCGCCGGCCGTCTGCGGGCGGTCGAGCTCGAGGGGCTCGTCGCCCTCCGCGCCGCCGACGATGGAGTACATCGGGGAGTTCTCCCCGAAGTAGATGCGCGGCTCGTAGTCGTCCGAGATCACGCCCCGGGACGGGATGCCGGCCTGCATGAACTGCGGCTTGCCGTCGACCTCGACGCGGTTGCCGTAGGCGGCGACCACGCCGTAGCCGTGGGTGTAGACCACGTGCTGGTTGAACCACCCCTGGTTCTGGTCGGGGTTCAGCTCACGCGTGGCGATCACGGTGTCCTGGACCTCGCCGTCGATCTCGTAGCGGTCCACGTTGAGGGTGTCCGGGAACTGGTAGTAGGGGCGGAACTGCTGCAGCTGGGAGAACGCGGCGGAGACCACGTTCGGGTCCAGCAGGCGGATGTTCGAGGTCGTCTCGGTGTCCTGGCGCAGGGCGCCCTGCTCGGTCTCCGTGGTGGCGTCGTACGGCATGACCTCGGCCGAGTCCAGCCCGTAGGCCGAGCGGGTGAGGTCGATGTTGCGCTGGATGTACTGGTTCTCCAGGGCCTGCTCCGTGGGCGTGACCTGGAAGCGCTGGACGATCCAGGGGTAGATCCCGCCGGCCACCACCGCGACCACGAGCAGCATGGCGGTGCCGATGACCGGCAGCCGCCAGCGGCCGATGAACGAGGCCACCACGAACAGGATCGCCACGATCAGGGCGGCCGCCGCGAGGATCGCCTTGGTGGGGATCACGGCGTTGACGTCGGTGTACAGGGCGCCCGTCCACGACCCGGACGAGGACTGCAGCGTGGAGTACCGGTCCAGCCAGAAGTTCGCGGCCTGGAGCAGCAGGAACAGCGCGGCCAGCACCCCCAGGTGCACGCGCGAGGCGCGGGTGGTGCTGAGCCCCCGCTCGGTGATCCGGATGCCGCCGTAGACGTAGTGCATCAGGATCCCCGCCACACCGGCGAGCAGGATCGCCGAGACGAGGAAGCCGATGAGGAAGCGCAGGAACGGGAGGGTGAAGACGTAGAAGCCGAGGTCGAGGCCGAACTGCGGGTCCTCCTGGCCGAACGGCTCCTGGTTGAGGAACAGCAGCACCGTGTCCCACTGGGTCATCGCCGTGCTCGCCGCGAAGAGCCCGAAGAGCACGGGGACGACCACCATGACGATCTTGCGGACCGGCTCCAGGGCCTCCTGGTAGCGGCGCAGGTTGTCGTCCACGATGGACTCGGCCGTGATCGGCCGGTGCCGGTAGGCGAGGAAGAGGCTGGCGAACATCAGCGCCGCCACGAGCACGGCCGCGACCACGAAGATCACGATCTTCGTGACGTTCTCCGTGACGAACACGCTGAGGTAGCCCAGCTGGTCGTACCACAGGACGTCCGTGTAGAGCTGCGTCAGTCCCACGAAGGCGGCCACGAGCACCAGGACGACCACGACCGTCGGCCACAGCGCACCCCGTTTCCGCCGCTGTCCTGCTGGCTGCTGCCTCGGTGGTCGGGGGGCTGTTGGTCCGGCGGTCACTGGTTACCTCTGCAATCGGCGTCGTTCGTCAGGTGTGGTGCGTGAAGTCGTGGGGTGCGGGGTGCGTCGGGGAGGAACGCCGCCGGCGGGTCGCCGGGGCACCCCGTCCATTCTGCCCGCGGGCTTCTCGGGGGTGCAATCGTGCACGCGGCGGCCGTCATCCGGCCGCGCACGACGGCAGCGCCGACAGGTCCCCGCCGTCCCCGGCGGCCTCGGCCGCGGCCACGGCGTCGTCGAGGGTGCGCACGGACACGACCGTCAGGCCCTCCGGGACGTGGCCCTGCGCCTCGGCGCAGTTGCCCTCGGGGGCGAGGAAGACCTCCGCCCCGGCCGCCGCGGCTCCCTCGAGCTTCTGCCGGATGCCACCGATGGGCCCCACCTCCCCCTCCGGGGTGATGGTGCCGGTGCCGGCCACGTGCCGGTCCCCGGCGACCGAGCCCGGGGTCAGCTCGTCGACGATTCCCAGGGCGAGCATCAGCCCGGCGCTGGGCCCGCCGACCTCGTCCAGCTCGAAGGCCACGTCGATCGGGAAGTCGTACGCGGGCAGGAGGTACACGCCGAGCTGCCAGTTCCCGGACGCCTCGTCGCGCACGGTGTCCACCTCGACCTCGCGCGGGGACCCGGAGCGCTCGACCTGCAGGGTGACGCCCCGCTCCCCCGCCGCGTCGAGGGCCGACTTCAGGGACGGCAGGGAGGTGACGGGGGCACCGTCCACGCCGCGCAGGACGTCGCCGTGCTCGAGCACCCCCTCCGCCGGGCCGTCCGGCACGGTCCCCTGCACCGAGAGCCGCGTGTCGAAGTCCTCGCCCAGGTGCGTCAGCGCCGCCGCGACCGAGTCCTCCTGCGAGGTGCTCATGGCCGCCATGCTGTACTGGGCGGCCTCCTCGTCGGTGACGTCCCGGGGGTAGAGGGTGTCGGCCGGCACGACGGACGCGGACGGGTCCAGCCAGGACCCGAGGACGGTGAGCACGTTGACGCTCTTGTCGGGTCCGCCGGTGACGTAGACCGTGGTCAGGTCCAGGACGGACTCGCTCGGATAGGTCCGGGCGCCGGAGACGCCCAGCAGCTGCCGGCCGTCGTGCTCCCCCACCGTGTTGAACGTGGGGCCCGGCGCCTCGATCACGAACGGCGCGGGCAGCACCGTCCCGGCCAGCAGCAGCCCCGCGGACCCCAGCAGCGCCCAGGACTCGAGGCCTCGGCGGCGCTGGGCTCGGAGCGGGCGGGGGGATGCGGTCACGGGCGGTCCTCGGCGGTCGTCGTCGGGAGGACCGGGGGCCGCGGGGCCGCCCGGTCCGGACGGTCCAGCTTATCGCGCGGGACCCCGCCCTGAGCTTCCAGCGAACTGGGAGTTGGCTCATGGTCGGCCCCGTCCGGTGCTCGCTACGCTGGGAGCAGTGACGTCGGGCGCGCCCGTGCCGCCCGATCCCCGACCCGACCGAAGAACGGTGGACCCATGACTCCCCAGCCTCCCCACGACCGCCCCGGGAACACGCCCGGGGACGACTCCGGCGACGGCCCCAAGGACCCCTTCCAGGAGATGCTCGAGCGCCTCATGGGGCAGAGCGGGATGAGCCCCGAGGACCTCCAGCGCGCCGGCGTGCCGGTGGACCCCCAGGCGATGTCCATGATGTTCCAGCAGATCCAGTCCATGATGGGCGCGGGGGCGTCCGAGGGTCCGGTCAACTGGAAGCTCGCCCACGACCACGCCCGGCGGATCGCCGCCGAGGGCGGCGACCCCTCCGTGACCCCCGCCCAGCGCGGCGCGGTGGAGGACGCGATGCGCCTCGCCGAGCTGTGGCTGGCCGACCACACCGAGTTCGGCCAGCCCTCGATCCTGCCCCGGGCGTGGTCCCGCGCGGAGTGGATCGAGGCCACCCAGGAGACCTGGAAGGACATGACGGGTCCGGTCGCGGAGTCCGTGACGAAGGCGCTCACCGACGCCCTCACCCAGCAGCTGCCCCCCGAGCTCTCCGCCATGATGGGCGGGGCCTCGGGCATGCTCGCCGGCGCGGGCGGCATGCTGTTCGGGATCCAGCTGGGCCAGGCCATCGGCGGACTCTCCCGCGAGGTGCTGTGCTCCACCGACATCGGGCTGCCGCTCGCGGAGGGCCGGTCCGGGCTGCTGCCGGCCAGCATCAAGGACTTCGGCGAGGGCCTGGACATCCCGGCGCAGGAGATCATGCTCTACGTCGCCGTGCGCGAGGCCGCCCACGTCCGCCTGTTCGCGGCGAACCCGTGGCTGCGCCAGCACGTCCTGGACCTCGTCAAGCGGTTCTCCGCGGGGATCCACATCGACATGGCCCGCATCGAGGAGGCTGCGCGGGAGATCGACCCGATGGACCCGTCGAGCATGCAGGAGGCCCTGTCCTCCGGGATCTTCGCCCCGCAGCAGACCCCCGACCAGGAGGTCACGCTCAAGCGGCTCGAGACCGTGCTCGCCCTCGTGGAGGGCTGGGTGCACGTGGTGACCGTCGCCGCGACCGCGAACCTGCCGTCCGCCGAGGCGCTGTCCGAGACCGTCCGGCGGCGCCGGGCCTCCGGCGGGCCGGCCGAGCACGCGTTCGGCTCCCTCGTGGGGCTGGAGCTGCGCCCGCGCCGGCTGCGCGAGGCCGCCGAGTTCTGGCAGTACGTCGGCGAGCGCCGCGGCGTGCAGGACCGGGACGGGCTGTGGGACGCGGCGGAGCTGCTGCCCACCGACGAGGACCTGGACGACCCCGCGGGCTTCACCGAGCGCCGCGGGCTGCTCACCGCGTCCGAGGACGAGGTCGACGCCGCGCTCCAGCGGCTGCTCTCGGGCGGCTACGAGGGGCCCGGAGCCGACGGCGCCCCCGGCGCGGACGGCGGCCCCGGGGGGCCGGAGGGCGCCGGGCCTCAGGACGGGGACGGCTCCCGCTGATCCTCCGCGGCGTCCTCCGCGTGCCGGTGCGCCCACGCCGCGCCGTCCAGGAAGGCCCGGGCCCTCTCGGCGAGGGGGTACCGGGCCTCCAGCTCCCGGAACCGGGGGCTGTGGTCGGCCTCGAGCAGGTGCGCGAGCTCGTGCACCAGCACGAAGTCGAGCACCCACTCCGGGGCCTCCTGGAGCTGCGCCGAGATCCGGATGACGCCGGTGGCGGGCGTCGCGGAGCCCCACCGGGCCTGCTGCCGTCCTGACCAGCGCACGTCGGAGGGCCGGGCGCGGCCGTCGAGGTGGCGCCGCGACAGCTCCTGGGCGCGCTGCAGGAGACGGTCGTCGGAGCGCCGGTCGGCGCCCTTGGCCGCCTCGCGGCGCCGGCGCTCCACGACCCGGGGCACCAGTTCCCGGGTCCAGTGCTCGATCTCCCGCCGGGTGGCCGCCTGGGGGACCGAGAGCACCACCGTGTCCTCGCTCCAGTGGGCGGACACGGTCTTGCGCCGGCGCGCGGAGCGGCGCACGACGACCTCGGGCTGCGACGGTACGGGCATGGGGCCATTGAACACGCCACGGGCGCGGGCCGCGAAACGCCGCCCGTGACCTGTGCACGGTCCGCCGGCGTGGACTGTGGACGGCCCGCCGGCGGGCGCGCCGCAGGCCCGGCGCGGGTCACAGTGGGGGCGTCCCGTCCGCGCGTCCCGGAAGGCGTCCCGTGCCCACCACACCGTTCCCCGGCCCGTCCCGGGCTCACCAGCAGGACGCGGGCCCGCGTGCGTCGTGCCTCGAGCGCCCCCGCCCGGACGAGGTGCACGTCCTGCTCCTGGGCCTGGACGGTCTCGCGGCGGCGCTGGCCGTGCGCCTGCTGCGCTGCGGCGTGCTCGGGCTCAACGTCAACGACTCCGCGGCCGTGACGGCCGCCGATCTCGGGACCGGCGCGTACCGGCCCGCGGACGTCGGCCGTTCCCGGGAGGCGGCCCTGCGCCGGAGGCTGCGCGAGCTCGATCCCCGGTGCGTGCCGGTGAGCGCGCCGGAGCTGTTCCCCGGTGCCCTGCTCCCGGGCACCGTCGTGGTGCACAGCCTCGAGCACCCGGCCGCTCCTCCGGCCGGCCGTTCCGTGCCCGCGGCGGGGGAGCCGGAGGCGTGGCCGGGGATCGATCCCCGGCACCCGCTCGTGTCGCTGCACCGTGCCGGCGGCGTCCTGCTGCGCTGGCCCACCGTGCCCTGGGCGCACCGGCCGTGCCCGGACTGCGTGCGGGCCACGCTCGACGGCCGGGAGCCCGGCCCGGCGCCCCCCGGTCCGGACGCCGTCCTCGCGGCGTGGGCGGCACCGGCCCACGCGGAGGCCGTGGCGGTCCGCCTGGCCGTCGAGGTGCTCCGGGTCGCCCTGGACTCGCTGTGCGACGGCGACGGGCGCGGGGCGCTGCTCCCGGCCGGGGCGAGGGGCGGCGACCGGCACGCGGTCCTCTTCGCCCCGCCGTGGCCGGAGGCCGTGTCCCGGCCGCGACTGGACCGGAGCCGGTGCCTGTGCGGGCTCGCTCAGGAGTGAGCGCGGGCGCCGCGCGGGCGGGCCCGGCGCTGGGGCGCGCGGGCCGTGTCCGTGCCGCGCAGGGCGTCGAGGAAGCGTGAGGCACGGCGCGTGGGCCGGCCGCCCGGGGTGCGGGAGAGGGTCCAGGAGAGCACCAGGTGCTCCCGGGCCCGCGTGATGCCCACGTAGAGCAGTCGGCGCTCCTCGTCGACCTCGTCCGCGGTCTCGGCGAAGCCGATGGGCATCAGGCCCTCGCTGAGGCCCGCCAGGAAGACGGCGTCCCACTCCAGGCCCTTGGCCGAGTGCAGGGACGCCAGGGTCACCCCGTTCATCACGGGGGCGTCCTGCTGGGCCATGCGCCGCTCGAGCTCCGCGGTGAAGGCCGGCAGGACGAACTGCTCCTCGCGGGCCGCGGCCTCCGCCGCCATCCGGTCCGCGAGGGAGACGAGCGCCGCCAGGGACTCCCACCGTTCGCGCACCGCTCCCGTGGAGCGGGGCGCCCGGTCCGAGTAGCCCAGGGAGGAGAGGATGTCGCGCACCAGGCGCGTCGGCTCGTCCGTGGCCTCGGCCGCCCGCGCCGCCGTGCGCAGCTGGACCACCGCCTGCTTGACCTCCGGGCGGTTGAAGAACCGCTCCGTGCCGCGCAGCTGGAAGCCGATGCCCGCCTCCGCGAGGGCGGTCTCGAACGCCTGCGACTGCCCGTTGGTGCGGAACAGCACGGCGATCTCGGCGGCGGGCACCCCGTCGTCGATCAGGTCCTGGATGCGCGCCGCGGTCCCGGCCGCCTCGGCCTCGTCGTCCGCGTACTCGTTCCAGGACGGGGGCGGACCGTCCGGGCGCTGGGCGACCAGGCGCAGCGGGGTGGCCCACGCGCCGGGGGTCGCGCCCCGCTCCGGCCGGCGGGCGGCGAGCAGGCGGTTGGCCGTCTCCACGACCTGCGGGGTGGAGCGGTAGTCGCGCACGAGCTCGATGACCCGGGCCTGCGGGTGCCGGGCCGGGAACTCGAGCAGGTGCCGGGAGGTCGCACCGGTGAAGGAGTAGATCGTCTGGGAGGCGTCGCCCACCACGCAGAGGTCGTCCCGGCCCCCGAGCCAGGCGTCGAGCAGGCGCTGCTGGAGCGGGGAGACGTCCTGGTACTCGTCGACGACGAAGTGGCGGTACTGCTCGCGCACGGTCGCGGCGACGCGCTCGTCCTCCTCGAGCACGGCCACCGTGAGCAGCAGGACGTCCTCGAAGTCGATGAGGTGCCGGTCGGTCTTGAGCTCCTCGTAGGACTGGTAGAGGCGCTGGACCGTGCGCACGTCGTAGTTCAGGGGCATGTCCCGCCCGGCGGCCCGGGCCGGGTAGGTGTCGGGGGTCAGCATCGAGACCTTGGCCCACTCGATCTCGCCGGCGAGGTCCCGCACGGCCGCACGGTCCGTGGACAGGCGCATGTTCTGCGCGGCCTCCGTGATCAGCCGCGCCTTGTGCTCGACGAGCCCGGGCAGGGGCCCGCCCACGGCCTGGGGCCAGAAGTACTGCAGCTGGCGCAGGGCGGCGGCGTGGAACGTCCGCGTCTGCACCCCGGCGGCCCCCAGGCCGCGCAGCCGGTTGCGCATCTCGTTGGCGGCGCGGGCCGTGAAGGTCAGGGCCAGGACCTTCTGCGGGGTGTAGACCCCCGTGGCGATGCCGTAGGCGATCCGGTGGGTGATGGCCCGGGTCTTGCCCGTGCCGGCGCCCGCGAGCACGCACACGGGACCGCGCAGCGTGGTCGCGACCTCCCGCTGCTCGGGGTCCAGGCCGGCGAGGATGCGCTCCTCCAGGGTCGACTCCACCTCCGTGGCGGCCTCGCCCGCGCTCACCACGCGGTCTCCGGCAGGTCCTCGCCGAGCCAGTGCGCGATGAGCGCGTGCGCGATGGAGACCCGCCCGGGGAGGGTCACCGACCCGGTGCGTGCCGCGTCCCGCAGCTGCGCCCGGGTGAACCAGCGCAGCTCCAGGATCTCCTGGCCGTCCGGGACGGCCGCCCCGGAGCGCACCACCGCCCGGCAGCCGAGCATCAGGGAGCGCGGGAACGGCCAGGGCTGGGAGCCCAGGTACTGCACGTCCCCCACGGTCAGGCCCGCCTCCTCGGCGACCTCGCGGACCACGGCCTGCTCGAGGGACTCCCCCGGCTCCACGAACCCGGCGAGCGTCGAGAACCGGTTGCCCTTCCAGAGCGCGGAGCGGCCCAGCAGCAGCCGTTCCCGCTCAGGATCGGGGTGGCCGTCGCTCACCGCCACGATGATCGCGGGGTCGGTGCGCGGGAAGTGCAGGGAGTCGTCGTTGCGGCACTGCCGGGCCCACCCGGAGCGGATCACCTCGGTGGGCTCCCCGCACTGGGGGCACCGGGGGTGGTCCCGGTGCCACAGGCCCACGGACTGGGCGGTGACGAGCAGCGAGGTGTCCGCCGCCGGGAGCACCGGGCCCAGTTCGCGCAGGCCGGCCCAGCGCAGCTCCCCCGCGCCCCGGGCGGCGGCGAACTCGGCGACGGCCGCCACGAGCGGTTCGGGCACCGCGAAGGGCTCCGCCGCCGCGTCCTCGCCCCCGGGCTCGGGGGCCGCGACGGCCCGCAGCAGCACCCGGGGGCCGCGGGCGCCGTCGGCACCGGGCAGCCGTCCCAGGTAGACCTCCGGGCGGCGCGGGTCGTGGGGCACGGCGGGGAGCTCGGCCGCGGGCACCAGGACGAGGGCGCCGCCGGCGACGGGGGCGAGCCCGCCGGCGAGCACGAGCACGAGCGTGGCGGGGTCCTGGGCGGCGAGCACGCGCACGTCCTGGAGCTCGCGGTCGACGGCGTCGCGGTCGAAGGCCGTCGCCGCGAACGGCAGGCGGGCCGGCGAGAGACGCTCGGGGGCGGGCACGGGGCGGGAGCCGGGGACGGGCTCGGGGAGGCTGGAGGCGGGCACGTCTCCACTGTAGCGACCTGCCCGGACCCCGGGTCCCCGGCCCGGGCGGGTGGGGACGGGCACGGCGGCCGCTCTCCCCGCCGGGCCTCTTGTAGGGTGGACGCCGTGAGCACGTCCCTCGAGCACCTGGCCGCCGTCGCCGCCGCAGGCGTCCCCGGACTCGCGCCCGTGGCCGTGGGACCCTCCCCCGACGACGACGCCGACTTCCGGTCCGCCGTGGTGGTCGACGCGGCCGGCCGGCGCTGGCGGGTGCGCTCCCCGCTGAGTCCCGAGGCGAGCGTGCGCCTGGAGACCGAGCACCTGGTGCTCCGCTCCTTCACCCCGGCCGTCCGGTCCCGCCTCCCGTTCCTGGTCCCCACCGCCGCGGGCTCCGTGGCCCACGGCGACCTGCACGCCTTCGTGCACTCCCACATCGAGGGCGCCCCGCTGGACATCGACGCGCTGGCCCGCATGGCCGCGGAGCCGGACCCGGAGCACCACCGGCACGTGCCCAGCGCCGATCCGCCCCCCACGCTCACCGTGCAGCTCGGGCGGCTGCTGGCCGCGATCCACGCCCTGCCGCCCGCCCTGGTCCTGGACGCGGACCTGCCCGGCTACACCGCCGAGCAGTGCCGGACGCGCCGGGTCGCGGAGCTGCGCCGGGCTGCCGGGACGCAGCGCGTGCCGGCCGCTCTGCTGCACCGGTGGGAAGGGGTCCTGGAGGACCGCGACGTGTGGCGGTTCGAGCCCCGCGTGGTCCACGGCGACCTGCAGGAGGACGACCTCGTGATCTCTCGCGGGCGGGTGCGCGGGGTGACCGGGTGGACCGACCTGCACGTGGGCGATCCCGCCGAGGACTTCGCGTGGCTCCTCGCGGCACGCGACGCCCGTCTCGCCGAGGGCGTGCTCGAGGCCTACGCCACGGCCTGCCGCCGCACGTCCTTCCAGGCGCCCGACCGGGAACCGGACCCCCACCTGCTGGACCGCGCCCGGCTGGACGCGGAGCTCGCTCTCGCCCAGTGGCTGGTGCGCGCTGTGGACCGCGGCGCGGACGACCTGGTGGCCGACGCGGAGCAGATGCTCGCCACCCTCGAGCAGGACGTCGCCCGGCTCCCGGACCCGGCACGGGGTGCCGGGTCCCCGGAGCACCCGGCGGAGCTCTCCGTGCCGCACGGGGACCAGCGCCCCCGGCCGGCCGGCGGCACCGAGAGCCCTCAGCCGGCCGGCGGCCCCGAGGGTTCCCGTCCGGCGAGCGGCCCCGACAGCCCCCGTGCGGTGCACGGCACCGAGGGCTCCCACCGGACGCGTGATCCCGAGGGCCCCGCCCCGGCCGGGGCGCCCGGGCCTCTCCCCGGCCGCACGCCGCGGGAGGGCCCGGAGGGCCCCGCTCAGGGGCGCAGCACCACGTCGTAGGCTTCCCGGACCACCGCCTCGAGCTCCTCGGCCCCGGCGAGGTCGTGCGGGCGGACCACCCGGTCCTCGGCCACGTAGTAGAAGGCGGCGGTGACCTCCTCGAGCGGGACGCCCCGCAAGCGGGACCACGCGAGCCGGTACACCGCCAGCTGCGCCGACCGCTCCCGCAGCTCCCGCCCGGCCGGTGCCCGCCCCGTCTTCCAGTCGACCAGCTCCCACGTGCCGTCGCCGTTGCGGAAGACGGCGTCCACCCGGCCCCGCACCGTGATCCCGGCGACCGGGGTCTCGAGGGGGAACTCCACCGCGTACGGCTGCCGGTCCGCCCACGGGCTCGACCGGAACGTCGCGGCGAGCTCGGGGAGGTCGTAGGCCGCGTCGACGTAGTCGTCGGCGGTCCCGGGCAGCTCCCCGGCGTCGAAGATCGCCGAGCTGCCGTAGTACTGCTCGATCCAGGCGTGGAACGTGGTGCCCCGCCGCGCCGCGGTCCCGGGCCGGCGCGGCATGGGCCGGCGCAGGCCCGACACGACCTCGAGCGGGTCGCGCGAGAGCGCCACGAGGGTCGACGCCGAGACGTGGGACGGCATGGGAACGGTCCGCTCCGTCCTGGCGTCCTCGTGCCGGGCCAGCAGGATCTTCGCCTCCTCCGACCACCGGCGCGGGTCGGGTGCGAGCCCGTCCCGCGCCGCGACGCCGAGCAGGTCCTCGACGTCGAGGTCCGCGGTGTCCTCGAACCCGCGCTCCCGCACCGCGCGAGCGGCCCGTTCGAGCACGGCCCGGCGGCCGAGGTGCGGGGGCGGGCTCACGCGCACGGAGCTGTGCCCGCTCTCGTCCGTCACGGTCTCGGTGACCTCGGGACCCTCCAGCGGGTCGTACGGCCACGGAGCGCTCAGCACGGTGGCCGCCGCCGGGTTGCGCGCCCCCTCGGGCGCCTCGGCCCAGGGGCCGAGGCGGACGGACGGCTCGGGGCCCTCGGTCAGCGGCGCCAGCTCCGCGACGAACGCGGAGGGCCCCTGGCTCTTCGCGGCCGTGCCGCGGAAGGCGGTGCAGGACAGTTCCAGCACCTCCCGGGCCCGGGTCACGGCCACGTAGGCGAGCCGGCGCTCCTCGTCCTCGGCGTGCTGGGCGGCGAGCTCCAGGTACTCCGCGTGGGACTCCTCGAGGGCCTTCAGGTCGGTCGTGTCCACGGCCCACTGCGGCAGGAACCGGGCGTCACCGCGCAGCGGCCAGGCCAGGGTGCCGGTGTCGAGGGTCCAGCGGGAGGGCTTGTCGGTCGGGAAGTTCCCCGCGTTGAGGCCCGGGACGTAGACGTGGTCCCACTCGAGGCCCTTGGAGGCGTGCACCGTGACGAGCTGCACGGCGTCGTGCCGTGTGCTCTCCGGGCCGGGCTCGAGCCCGTTCTCCTCCGCGAGCGTGACGTCGAGCCACGCGAGGAAGGCCGAGACGTCGCTCGTCGCGGAGAACGCGGTGAAGGACTGTGCCGCCTCCTGGAAGGCGTCCAGGTTGCGCCGGGCCTGGTGGACGGCGCGGTGCGGGTGCGCGGCCACCTCGACGTCGAGGCCGAGGACCGTCTCGACCTCGTGGAGCAGGCTGGGCAGGTCGTCGGAGAGGAAGGAGCGCAGGTGCTCCAGCTCCGCCCGCAGCCTGATCAGGCGTTCCCGCGCGGTCCCGGACAGGCTGCGGCCGTGCGCGGAGGACCAGCCGGGCCGTGGGAGGGTCTCGAGGGCCTCGATCAGCGACGCGTGGTCGGAGAGATCGGGTTCGACGAGGGCGTCCTCCTGGGCCTCCTCCGCGGTCACCGGGCTCTCGAGGTCCTCGGCCCGGCCGGCTCGCGCGGCCTCCGTGCGGCGTCGTTCCAGGTGCGACGCCCAGTCGGCGAGGGCCATGAGGTCCCGGGTGCCGATCCGCCAGCGGGCGCCGGCGAGCAGCCGCACGAGGGCGTCCGAGCGGCCGGGGTCGTCCAGCACCCGGAGGGTCGCGACGACGTCGGAGACCTCCGGCGTGCTGAGCAGCCCGCCCAGGCCCACGACCTCGTAGGGGATGCCCCGGGCGGCGAGCTCCCGACGCACGGGCTCGATCTGGGAGCGCTTGCGGCAGAGCACCGCCATGGTGGGCATCTGGTCCTCCGGCTCGCCGCGGTGCTGCTCCCGGCGGGTCCGGACCCGCTCCGCGAGCGCGACGGCCTCCTCGACGTCGGTCGCCCATTGGCTGATCCGCACCAGGCCGGTGCCCGCACCGGGCCGCGGGGTCAGCTCGGGAACGGCGAGGGAGGACCGGCTGCGCGCCCACGCCGGCAAGGTCCGCAGGGGCGCGGCGATGGTGTTGGCGACGTCGAGGATGCTCGCGTCGTTGCGCCACGCCGTGGTGAGGAAGCTGGGCTCCCCGTCCTGACCGGGGGCGACCGGGAAGGAGTCGTAGAAGCCGAACAGCTGCCCGGAGGACGCCCCGCGGAAGCCGTAGATCGACTGCTGGGGGTCGCCCACGGCCATCACGGAGTGCCCCTGGCCGAAGAGGGCGGCGAAGAGCCGCAGCTGGGCGTGCGAGGTGTCCTGGAATTCGTCGAGCAGCACCACCCGGTGGCGCTCCCGCTCGGTCCGGCGGGCGGCCGGGTCCTGCTCCGCGAGCCGGGCCGCCGCGGAGAGCAGGTCGCCGAAGTCCATGGCCTGGGCCTCGTGCTTGCGCCGGGAGAAGTCGGCCACGAGCTCGGCGAGGACCCACGCGGTGCGCTGGTTGTCCTCGACCTTCTTCAGCTGGGCGCCCAGGGTCTTCTTCCGGCGCCCCGGGGGCGTGGTGGCCAGCGCGCCGAGCAGCTGGGACGCGAAGCGCTCCACGTCCCCCGGGTCCACGAGGTGCTCCGCGCACGCCGAGGCGAGGTCGAGGACGGCGCCGACCATGGTCGACTTCGCGGGCATGGTCTCCAGCAGCTCCCCGGTCCAGGCCTCCACGGTCTGCGCGGCGATCTGCCAGGTCCGGGCCTGGCCCAGCAGCGTGGTGTCCGGCTCGATCCCGATCCGCAGCCCGTAGTTGCGCACGAGCGTGTTGGCGTAGGAGTGGTAGGTGCTGACGGTGGGGTCCTGGGGCGCGGCCGGCAGGTCGTCCTCCTCGGCGCCCACGGGGGCGACGAGCCCCTGGGCGCGCAACCGGGCGAGCCGGGAGCGCATGCGCTCCCCCAGTTCGCCGGCGGCCTTGCGGGTGAACGTCACGCCGAGGACCTGGTCCGGGGCGACCACGCCGTTGGCCACGAGCCAGACCACGCGGTCGACCATGGTGGCGGTCTTGCCCGAGCCCGCGCCCGCGACGACCAGCCGGGGCGTGAGCGGGGCGGAGATCACCGCTGACTGCTGCGCCGTGGGCCGGTTGCCGCCGAGCAGCTCGGCGAGCTCCTCGGGGCTGTACCGGGGCTCGACGCCGCCGTAGGGGTGCTCGGCCGTGCCGGGCGCGGTGCGGTCGCCGGGGGCGTCGGTCATGGTCGCTGTCGTCTCCTGCTGTCCGGGTGGGAGGGGTCCGGGGTCCGTCCTCACGGTTCGCTCACCTGCCGCCCCTCGGCGCACAGCGGGCAGATCTGCGGCAGCTTGCACCCGTGCCCGTTGAAGGCGCCCTCGGCCTGGTCGTGGCGGGCGGTGAACCGCTCCCCGGCCACGAGCTCCGCGGCCCGGGTGATCAGTTCCCGCGCCCACGTGGCCTCCGGGTCGAGGGGGTCCTGCTGCTGCACGGAGGGGGACTTGGCCCGGGTGCCGAGCTGGACGAGCAGGGCGCCGCCGGAGAGCTCCGTCACGGTGCCGCCGGGCAGCTCGAGGACGGCCTCGTCCGCCCCGGCGACCATGGCCGTGCCCGCCCCCGCCGTCAGCGCCACCTGATAGGCCGCCAGCTGCGGGTGCTCGGCGATCTTCGCCCCGGCCGGCTGGTTCCGTCCGGTCTTGAGGTCGACGACGACGTAGCGGCCCTGCTCGTCCAGCTCCAGGCGGTCCACGCGGCCCCGGAGCAGGGCGTCCCGCGCCCGTCCCTGGACGAGCACGCTGAAGGCGCCCTCCACGGAGGCCAGCCGGCGGCCGTGCTTGCTGCGGGCGTCCAGGACGTACTGGGCGAACTTGCGCAGCATCTGCCGGGCCCGCTCGAGCTGGACCGCGGACTCCCAGGTGTCCGGCAGGCCCAGCGTGGACCACCGGCGCTCGAGCTCGGCGACGAGTTCGGAGCCCGCCGCCTCCGGCAGCTCCTCGGCGATGGCGTGCACGAGCGAGCCGAGGCTGCGGCTGAGGTCGGTGGCGGCCTCGGCCCGCGAGGCCGCCACGAACCAGTCGAGCGGGGACCGGTGGATGGTCTCGATCCGGGACGGGGAGACGGGCACGGGGACGCCGTCGTCGAAGACGGGCGCCGTGCTGGAGAGCTCCCCCGCGCCCCACCAGGTGTCGGGGTCGGCGCCCGGCACCGGGCGCGGGGAGGAGGCGATGCGGTGGAGCAGCCGGGCCGCGGCCTCGGAGCGCACCGGGTCCTCCTCGTGCAGCTGGACCCACTGCCGCAGCTCGGCCACGAGGGCGCGCAGCGTCATGGGCCGCGGGGCGTCCACCACGGCCCGGGTGCCGTCCCCGTCCCGGGATCCCGGCGGGTCGACGAGGTCCAGGAACTCCGAGGGCTGCTCGTCCTCGCCCGAGGCCGCCGTGACCACGAGCGTTCCGCAGCTGCGGGAGACCGCGGCGGAGAAGGAGCGCAGCTCGTCGTGGCGGACCTCCCGCATCCGGGTCACCGGGGTGACGCGTGCGGCCTGCTCGACGCCGAGGTCGAGCGCGTCCGTGAGCAGGTCCGCGCCCAGCAGCTGCCCGCGGAGACGGGTGTTGGGCCACACGCCCTCCTGCACGCCGGCCACGAACACCACCGGCCACTGCCGGCCGGCGGCCGTGGCCGGGGTCATGATCTCCACCGTCTCGTCGGTCGGGGCGCGGGCGGCCAGGGTGTCCATGGGCAGGTCCTGGTTGTCGATGTAGTCCAGGAACTGTGCGGGGCTCGCGCCCGGCAGGTGGTCGACGTACCGCTCGGCCGACTCGAACAGGCCCACCACGGCGTCGAGGTCGCGGTCGGCCCGCTCCCCCGCCGGGCCGCCCTCCAGCGCGCGGCGCCGCCAGGACTCGGCGACCCCGGCCGCCTCCCACAGCGCCCACAGGACGGTCTCCGCCGTGGCGCCCTCCTCCCGGAGGGCGCCGGTCCCGGCCGAGAGCATCCGGGCGATCCTGCGGGCCGGCACGGAGCGCACCCCGGAGGCGTCGAGCGCCCCGGGGGCCACGAGGGCCTCCACGAGCAGGTCGTCGCTGGTGCGGACCCCGCCCCCGACGAGCTCCTCCGCCCGGAGCCGCTGGCGCAGCCGGCGGACGTCCATCGGGGAGGCGCCGCCGATCCGCGAGGTCAGGAGGTCGACGGCCGCCTGGACGGTGAGGGCGCCGAAGTGCCCGTCCGCCCCGCGGTCCCCCGCCGCCCCGGCCGCCTCGGTCACAATGCGCAGGGCGCCCAGCAGGGGGCGCACCGCCGGCTCGTCCCGGACCGGCATCTCCGCCGCGGAGGTGCTGACGGGCACGCCGAGGGCGGAGAGCTGGCGCTCGAGGCCCTCCAGGTAGCGGCCGTTGCGCACGACCACGGCCATGTCGGCCAGCGGGACCCCGTGCACGAGGTGGCGCTCGAGGACCTGGTGCGCGATCCAGCGGGCCTCGTGCAGCGGCGACGGGAGCACCACCGTGGTGACCTCGCCCTGCGGCGCACCGGCTCCCGCGCCGGTCCCCGGGCCGCCGGCCGGGGCGTGCTCCGCCGCGGCGCCCGCGGCGTCCGTGAGTGCAGGGGCGTCCTCGGCGTCCAGTGTGTTCTCGGCGTCCGCGGTGTCCTCGAGGGGCAGGAGGGTGCGGGGGTGCCGGGCCCCGGCGACGGCGGGGATCCGCTCGGCCACGCGCTGCCAGACCTCCGCGACGGCCCGGGGCATCCGCCGGCTCGTGCCCAGGGTGTGCCGCCGGAGGGGCCGTGCGGGATCGGCGAGGCGGTCGTCGAGGGTGCGCAGGAGGTCGGGCCGGGCCCCGCGGAAGCCCTGGACCACGGTGTCCGTGCAGACGGTCATGACGGTGTCCCGCCCCCGGCACAGCACGGCGAGCAGCCGGTGGATGGAGGGCGTCGCCTCGTGCAGGTCGTCCACGAGCACGAGCTCGAGCCGCTCCTGCTCGGCCCGCAGGAACTCCGGCTGCTCCTCGAGGACCCGTGCGGCCTCGGTCACGAGGACGGCGGGGTCGTAGGACTCCGGCATCCGCAGCCGGCGCACGGCCAGGTACTCGGCGCGCACCGTGGCGGCCGCCGCCCAGTCCGGGCGCTCCAGGCGCCGGGCGAGGGCGCGGAGGTCGTCGGGGGCGAGGTCGTACTCGGACATCCGGTCGAAGAGCTCGCGCACCTCCTGGCGGAAGCCGCGGGTGCCCAGGGCCTCCCGGAGGTCGGGGGGCCACACGACGGCGGCCCCGAGGCCGGCGGCGTGCCCGGCCATGAGCTCGCCGATGAGCACGTCCTGCTCCGGGCCGGACAGCAGCTTGGGACCGTGCGCGACGCCCGGGAGCAGCCCCTCGTTCTGCGCCCGCCGGAGGAGGTCGAAGGCGTAGGACTGCCAGGCCCGCACGGGCGGGGAGCTCATGGTCGCGGCGACCGCGGCCGTGAGGTCGTCCCGCAGCCGGGCGGCCGCGAGCCGGGACGGCGTGAGCACGAGCAGCCGGTCCGGGTCGAGGCCGTGGCCGATCCGGCGCGCCGCCAGTTCCACGAGCACCCGGGTCCGCCCGGTCCCGGGACCGCCCAGCACGAGCCGGGGGCCGCACCCGGCCGGCAGCGCGGCGATCTCCTCCTGCTCGGGGCCGGGCCGCCACGCGGTGCGCTCCGGCGCGGAGCCGTTCGGGGGCACCAGGTTCCAGCGCACGGCTCCGGGCACGGCGGAGCTCGTGGCGGGGGTGCTGTCCTCGGTGTGCCGCATGGATCCCATCCCATCACGGGACTCCGACGGTCTAAGCCCGCCGCTCCCGTGCGTGCCGGAGGGCCCGCCCCGGTCCCCGGCGGCGCGGCGCCCGGCAGCGGTGGCGCGTCCCGGGTCGGAGGGGGCCGGTACGGTGGGAGCCATGTCCTCGCCCTCAGGCCCCGCCGGCCCCACCGACCAGCTCCCCCTGTTCGACGCCGCCCCGCTGCGCGCGCCGCGGGCCGATCCTCCCGCGGCGGACGACGCCGCGGAGCAGGACGTGCTCTTCGACCTCGGGGCGCCCCCGGGCGCCGGGGAGGAGCCCGCCGCGTGGACGGAGGGCCCCCGCGCCTCGTTCGACCTCGAGACGACCGGCCGCGACCCGCACACGGCCCGCATCGTCACGGCGTCCGTGGTGCGCACCGACGCCGAGGGCGCCGTGACGGACGAGTGGGAGTGGCTGGCGGACCCGGGGGTGGAGATCCCCGAGGAGGCCGCGGCCGTGCACGGGGTGAGCACCGAGCGGGCCCGCGCCGAGGGGCGGCCCGCCGCGGAGGTGGTCGCGGAGATCGCCGGCGTCCTGGACGCCCTCTTCGCCGCGGGCACGCCCGTGCTGGTGTTCAACGCCTCGTACGACTTCACGGTCCTCGCCCACGAGGGCCGGCGCCACGGGATCGAGGTGCCGCGGCCCTTCCCGGTGCTGGACCCCTACGTGCTCAACAAGCAGGTGCACCGGTACCGGCGCGGCAAGCGCACCCTCGGGGCGCTGTGCGAGGAGTACGGCGTCGAGCTCACCGCGGCGCACACCTCCGCGGCGGACTCGCTCGCCACGGAGCGGCTCGCGGTGCTGATGGCCCGCCGCTTCCCCGAGCTGGTGCGCCCCGCGGCCGCGCTGCACGCCGACCAGGTCGGGTGGGCCGCCGAGCAGGCCGCGAGCCTGCAGGAGTACTTCCGCAGGACCCGGCCGGACGCCGTGGTGGACGGCGCCTGGCCGTTCCGCCGCCCCGAGGACGCCTGAGCGCTCCCGAGGACGCCTGAGCGCGCCCGGGACGGCGGCGCGGCCCCGGGTCAGGCGGCGGGCCGGGCCTCGGCGGCCGCGCGGGCCGCGGCCGGCAGGGCGGAGACGATCCGGTCCATCGCGGCGTCGTCGTGCGCGGCGGAGAGGAACCACGCCTCGAACACCGACGGCGGCAGGTAGACGCCCTGGTCGAGCATCGCGTGGAAGAACGCCGGGTAGCGGAAGGTCTCCTGCGCCCTGGCCTGCGCGTAGTCGTGCACGCCGGTGGCGGAGGTGCCGAAGGCGACCGAGAACAGGCTGCCGGCCGACTGGATCGAGTGGTCCACCCCGGCCTCCATCAGCGCGGCGCGCACCGCGTCCTGGAGCTGCGCCGAGCGCCGGTCGACGGTCTGGTAGGCGATCCGGTCCGCGGTGCGCAGGGTCGCCGCCCCCGCCGCCATCGCCACCGGGTTCCCGGACAGGGTGCCGGCCTGGTAGACGGGGCCCAGGGGCGCCAGGTGGTTCATGACCGCGGCCCGTCCGCCCACCCCGGCGACCGGCAGGCCGCCGCCGATAACCTTGCCGAACATGAACAGGTCGGGCTCCCAGCCGTCCTCGCCGGCGGCGGTGAGGCCCCAGTAGCCGGCCTCGTGCACGCGGAAGCCGGTCAGGACCTCGTCGAAGATCATCAGGGCCCCGTGCTCGCGGGTGATCCGGCGCAGCCCCGCGTTGAAGCCCTCGCCGGGGGTGACCACGCCCATGTTGGCGGGCGCGCCCTCGGTGATGACGGCGGCGATCCGGCCCTGGTGCGCGGCGAAGGCCTCCTCCACGGCGGCGAGGTCGTTGTAGGGCAGCACCAGGGTCTCGGCCGCGGTGGCCGCGGTGACCCCGGCGGAGCCCGGCAGGGCGAGGGTCGCGACGCCGGATCCCGCCTCGGACAGCAGGGAGTCCACGTGCCCGTGGTAGCACCCGGCGAACTTCACGACGAGGTCCCGGCCGGTCACGCCGCGCGCCAGGCGGATCGCGGTCATGGCCGCCTCGGTGCCGGTCGAGACCATGCGCAGCTCGTCGATCGCGCCGACCCGCTCGACCACGAGCTCGGCCAGCTCGGTCTCGCCGCGCGTGGTCGCCCCGAAGGACAGGCCGCGCTCCACGGCCTCGTGCACGGCCTCGATGACGGCCGGGTGGGAGTGCCCGACGAGGGCGGGCCCCCACGAGCTGACGAGGTCGACGTACTCGCGGCCGTCGGCGTCGGTGAGGTACGGGCCCTTGGCCGCGGTGATGAAGGGCGGGGTCCCGCCCACGGACGCGAAGGCCCGCACCGGGGAGTTGACCCCGCCGGGCATGACCTTGCGCGCGCGGTCGAAGAGTTCCTGGGAAACGCTCATGGGTTCTGTCTGCTTCCTTTCGCCGGGGCTGCCGGCTCGGGGGACGGTGGGGGTCAGGAGAGGCCGTTCTCGTCGCGGAACCAGTCCGCGAGCTCGACGGCGAAGTAGGTGAGCACGGAGTCGGCGCCCGCACGGCGGATGGACAGCACGGACTCCTGGATCGCCGCCCTCCGGTCGATCCAGCCGTTGGCGGCGGCGGCCTCGATCATGGCGTACTCGCCGGAGATCTGGTACGCGGCCACGGGCACCGGGGAGACCTCGGCCACGTCGCGGAGGATGTCGAGGTAGCTCATGGCCGGTTTGACCATGACCATGTCGGCGCCCTCGTCCAGGTCCAGCTGCAGCTCGTGCAGCGCCTCCCGGCGGTTCGCGGGATCCATCTGGTAGGTGCGGCGGTCGCCCTGGAGCTGGGAGTCGACGGCCTCGCGGAACGGGCCGTAGAACGCGGAGGAGTACTTCGCGGAGTAGGCCAGGACGGCGACGTCGGGGTGCCCGGCCTCGTCGAGGGCCGAGCGGATCACGCCGACCTGGCCGTCCATCATGCCGGAGGGGCCGAGCACGTGGGCACCCGCTTCGGCCTGGGCCACGGCCATCCGGCCGTAGATCTCCAGGGTCGCGTCGTTGTCCACGGTCCCGTCCTCGGCGAGGACGCCGCAGTGGCCGTGGTCGGTGAACTCGTCCAGGCACAGGTCGGCCATGACCACGAGGTCGTCGCCGACCTCGGCGCGGACGGCCCGCAGCGCCCGGTTCAGGATCCCCTCGGGGTCGCACCCGGCGCTGCCCTCGGGGTCCCGCTCGGCGGGCACGCCGAAGACCATGAACCCGCCGAGACCCTTGGCCGCCGCCTCCGCGGCGGCGCGCCGGAGCGAGTCCAGGGAGTGCTGGACGACCCCCGGCATGGAGCCGAGCGGGGCGGGCTCGGAGAGGCCCTCCCGGACGAACACGGGCAGGATCAGGTCGGACGGGTGGACCCTGGTCTGCGCGGCGAGCCGCCGGACGGCGGGGGTGGTGCGCAGGCGGCGGGGGCGGGAGACCAGGTCGTAGCGCGGGGTTCGGTGGGTCACGGAGTTCGTCTCCTCGGTCGTCGGGATCGGTGTCGGTGTCGGCGGCGCCGCGGAGTCCGGCGCGGCGGGTGCCGGCGCGGCCGGGTGCGGGGCCGGTGGAGCGGTGCGGGCGGTCCGCGGGGCGGGGCGGGCGGCAGGTGCCCGGTCCGCGAGGGCCCGGGCGAGGGCGTCGCGGATCCCCTCGGGGGTGGGCAGGGCGGCGGCCACGGAGGGCAGGCCGAGGTCGGCGGCGGCGCGGCGCGTGGGCTCGCCGATGGCCACGAGGACGGGGCCCGCCAGGACGCCGGGGTCGTCGCCGACGAGCTCGGCCAGGTGGGACGGCGCCGTGAGCACCACGGCGTCGGCCTCGCCCGCGGCCAGGGCCGCCAGCAGGTCCGACCGGTGCAGCTCCTCGACGTCCTCGTCCGGGGCCGGCCGCACGAGGGGCGCGGCGGCCGGCCAGGGCACGGTCTCGTACGCCGTGGCCGTCAGGACCCGGTACCCCCGCCCGGTCAGGCCGGTCTCGAGCACGGGCCGCGCCCGGGCGGAGAGCGGCAGCAGGACCGTGCCGGGGTCGGGCTCCGGCGGCCAGTCGGCGAGCAGCCCGGCGGCCGAGTGGGCGGTGCCGGGCACCAGGTCCGGCGGCAGCCCGGACGCGGTGAGCGCCGCGGCCGTGGCGTCCCCCACCGCGGCGACGCGCAGACCGGCCCGCCGTGCCGCCGCGATCCGGTCGCCGAGCCCCGCACCGGCCGGGTCGCCGGCGACCGCGCGCAGCGCCCGGACCGTGGTCACGGAGGTCACCGCCAGCCAAGTCCGGGCGGCGGGCCCCGGGTCCGCCGCCCGGTCGAGGAGGGCGGTCACGGGGCGGGTGTCCCGGGGCAGGGTGGCCTCGAGCAGCGGGGCGAGCCGGACCCGGGCCCCGTGCCCGCGCAGCAGGTCCACGAGCTCCCGGGCCCGGTCCGCGGAGCGGGTCACGACGACCCTGGCCCCGCGCAGGGCGGCGGGGTCGGCGGAGCGGTCGGCGGGGCCGGGGCGCGGCACGGGGCTCAGAGCGTCAACCGGGCCAGCCGGCCGGCGCCGTCGGCGAGCAGCTCGTCGCCCAGCCGGAAGCCGAGCGCCCGGGCGGCGTCCACGCCGCGCTCCGCGGTGCGGCCGCTGCGGCGCATGACCCGGCTGCCGTCCGGATCGGCCACGACGACGTCGAGCACGAGCACGCCGTCCTCGATCCGCCCGAGAGTGCCCACGGGGGCCGCGCAGCCGGCCTCGAGCCGGGTCAGCAGCGCCCGTTCCGCGGTCACGGCGAGGCGGGTCTCCAGGTGGTCCACCGCGGCGAGGGCGGCGGCGAGCGGAGCGTCCCCCGAGGCGTCCTCGGTGCGGCACTCCAGGGCGAGGGCCCCCTGCCCGGGAGCGGGGAGCATGACGGACGGGTCGATCAGCTCGGTGATCGCGTCCTCCAGCCCGAGCCGCCGCAGCCCGGAGGCGGCGAGCACCACGGCGTCGAGGTCGCCCGGGGCCACCCGCCCCAGCCGGGTGCCCACGTTGCCGCGGATGTCGACGATCTCGAGGTCCGGGCGCGCCGCGCGCAGCTGCGCCGCGCGGCGCGGGGAGCCGGTGCCGACCGCGGCCCCGGCGGGCAGGCCGGTCAGGGTCAGCCCGTCGCGGGCGCACAGGGCGTCCCGGGGGTCCTCCCGCTCCGGCACCGCGGCGACCTCGAGGCCGGGCACGGGCGCGGTGGGCAGGTCCTTGAGGGAGTGCACGGCCAGGTCCACGGAGCCGGCGAGCAGCGCGGCCCGCAGGGCCGTGGCGAAGACCCCGGTGCCGCCCATCTGGGACAGGGGTCCGGTGAGGACGTCGCCCTCGGTGCGGATGGTGACGAGCTCCGGCTCCAGCCCGCCGGCCGCCGCGACGGCGCGGGCCGCCGTGCCGGTCTGCGTGAGCGCGAGCCGGGAGCCGCGGGTCCCGACCCGGAACGACGGAAGCTCCTGTGCCGCGGCCGTCATGCCCACCTCACCTCCCCGGCCTCGTCGAGGTCGACCGGGAGGGGCTCTCCGTGGGGGCGCTGGGCGATGGTCGGGCGAGGTCCGGCGGCGCCGCGCAGCACCTTGACGCAGCAGTCCGGGGCGCAGTCGTCGAACCACGTGCCCGAGGCGCAGGCGGAGACCCGCGGCGGGGAGGCGCGTCCGGCAACGCGCTGCTCCACGAGGTCCGCGAGCCCGGCCACGAACGCCGGGTGGGTGCCCGCGGTGGGGGTGCGCACCGCCGGCAGGCCGAGCCGCTCGCAGGTCTCCAGGGCCTCGGTGTCGAGGTCCCACTTGACCTCCATGTGGTCGGAGACGAAGCCCAGCGGCACGAGCACCACGCCGGCGACCCCGCGCCCGGCGACCTCCTCGAGCGCGTCGTTGACGTCCGGCTCGAGCCACGGCACCTGCGGGGGCCCGGAGCGGGACTGGTAGACGAGGTCCCAGGTGTGGTCCCCCAGCTCCTCCGGTCCCACGCGCTCGAGCACGGTCCGGGCGACGGCCAGGTGCTGGGCCACGTAGGCGGAGTTCTCCTCGAAGTCCATCCGCGCCGGCCCGGACGCCTCGGCGTCGGTGGTCGGGATGGAGTGCGTGCAGAACAGGACCGCGATCCTGCCGCCCTCGGCGCCCAGCTGCCCGCGGACCTGCGCGAGGCCCTCCCGGAGGCCCTCGACGAAGGGCTGCACGAAGCCCTCCGAGTCGTAGTACTGGTGGACCTTGTCCACCTGCATCTCCTCCGTGAGGCCGAGCTCCTCGAGCGCCACCCCGTAGTCCTCGCGGTACTGGCGGCAGCCGGAGTAGCTGGAGTAGGCGCTGGTGGCGAGCACCAGGAGCCGGCGCATCCCGCGGGCGTGGCACTCCCGCACGACGTCCGCCACGTAGGGCGCCCAGTTGCGGTTGGCCCACAGCACGGGCACGCTCAGGCCCCGGCCGAGCAGCTCGGCCTCGAGGGCGGCGCGCAGCGCGCGGTTCTGGGCGTTGATGGGGCTCACGCCGCCGTTGGCCCGGTAGTGGGTGGCGACCTCCTCGAGCCGTTCGTCGGGGATGCCGCGGCCCCGCGTGACGTTGCGCAGGAACGGCAGGACGTCGTCCTGCCCCTCCGGGCCGCCGAAGGACGACAGGACCACGGCGTCGTACTGCTCGGGCGCGTGCGCCCGGGCCCGTGACAGGGCGTTCTCGGCGCTCAACGGAGCACCTCCGCGAGCTCCTCGGAGCGGACCCGGCGCCCCGTGTAGAACGGCGTCTCCTCGCGCACGTGCAGCCGTGCCTCCGTGTTGCGGAAGGCCCGCATGACGTCGACGAGGTCCACCAGCTCGGGGGCCTCGAGCGCGAGCAGCCACTCGTAGTCGTTGAGCCCGAAGCACGCGATGGTGTTCGCGAGCACCTGCGGGTAGTCGCGCGCCGCCATGCCGTGGTTGCGCAGCATCTCGGCGCGGCGCTGGGCGTTCATGTAGTACCACTCGTAGGAGCGCACGAACGGGTAGACGCAGACCCAGTCCTCGGGGGCGAGGCCGCGGGCGAAGGACGGCGAGTGGTTCCGGGTGAACTCGGCGTCCCGGTGGACGCCCATCGCGTTCCAGGCCTGCGCGGTGCCGGCCAGCAGCTCCGTGCGGCGGAGCCGGCGGACCGCGGACTGGAGCACCTGGGGGTCGTCGCCGTGCAGCCACGTCAGGACGTCGGCGTCCTCGCGCATCCCCGAGACGTCGTAGGCGCCGCGCAGCGTCACGCCCTCGTCCGCCAGCTGCTCGACCACGCCGTCGAACTCGGCGGCCGCCGAGGCGTCGTCGCCGGCCGTCCGGGCCCCGGCGCCGCCGGCGGGACGGGCGAACACGGACCAGACGGCCCAGTGCAGCTGCTCCGCGCCCCCGTCCTGCGTCGGCTCGGGCCGGGCGGCCGGACGGTCGCCGTTCTCGTGGGAGCTGGTGTCGTGGGACAAGGCTCAGTCCTTTCGTCGGGTGCTGGTCGGTGGGGTCCGGGCCGGCTCGGAGGCGGCCGGCGCGGCGGTGTCCGGGACGCCCGCCTCGGCGAGCAGGGCGCGGACCTGGGATCGGGTGTCGGCGACGACGGAGGCGAGGCCCGTGCCCGCGAGCCATCCGCCGACCGCGACGGCGTCGGGCAGCACCTCGAGCGCCCGCCGGAACTCGGCGACGCGCCGGGCGTGCCCGACGCCGGCGCGGGGCAGCGCGGAGCGCCAGCGCACGATGTCCGCGCCGGCGAGCTGGCCCGGCCGCAGGGGCATTCCCAGGAGGGTCGAGGCGTCGGAGAGGGCCAGCCGGATGAGCTGGTCGTCGGGCAGGGCCACCTCCGGGGGCACGGCGGTGGCGTCGGTCTGGGCGCGGCCGTAGGAGAGCCGCAGCACGTGCCGGCCGGGACCGGCGGCCTCCCGGACCCAGTCCCACTTGGCGCTCGCGTGGGTGAGGGCCTTGGCGCGCACGCCGCGGGCGTCCTCGCTCACGAGCAGGCCGGTGCCCCGGGGGGCGCCGTCGAGGCGCGGCTCGTCGACCACGAGCGTGGCCAGGGCCACCTGGGGTCCCGGCTCGGGGGCGAAGCGCTGGAGGTCCTCCTCGTGGCCGGCGAGGAGCCGGACGGCGGTCGTGCCGTCGGTGGCCAGCACGAGCAGCTCGCCGCGTGCCACGGCGGTCTTGTGCCCGTGGCGCGGCTGGCGCTGGATGACCATCCAGCCCTCGCGCCGGGGGTCGCGGTCCAGGGCGATGACGTCGTAGCCGGTGACGAGCTTCACGCCCGCCCGCTCGAGGTCGTGCACGAGCGTCTCGGAGAGGGCGTTCATGCCGCCGCGCAGCCCGGCCACGTTGGCCCCCGCGGGCGCGGCGCGGCGCAGGGCCCCGGCCGCGGCGCCGAGGGAGCCGTGCTCGCGCAGGGCCCGGCGCAGGCCGGGGGCCACGGCGTCGACGTCGAGGTCGTCGGGATGGGCGGAGTGCACGCCCGTGGCGAAGGGCGCGACGAGCCGGTCGACCACCCGCTCCCCCATCCGGGCCCGGACGAGACCGCCGAGGGAGCGCTCGGTCATGCCGACGAACGCGGGCAGCCTGCGGTCGAGGCCGGCGCGCAGCATGCCGGCCCGGCCGAGCGCCGCCCGCAGCCGGGGGGCCGTGGGGTCGGCCGGGATGCCCAGGATCCCGGAGTCGGGCGCGGGCACGGCGCCCTCCGGCAGGAACAGCCACGAGCCGGAGCGGTTGGGGTGCACCACGCGCTCGCCGAGCCCCAGCTCCTCCAGCAGGTCGGGCACCGCCCGGGAGCGGG
Source organism: Kocuria sp. CH-021 (assembly GCF_049716185.1). Classification (NCBI taxonomy): domain Bacteria; kingdom Bacillati; phylum Actinomycetota; class Actinomycetes; order Micrococcales; family Micrococcaceae; genus Kocuria; species Kocuria sp. CH-021. The sequence goes on from NZ_JBNAFK010000011.1 coordinate 113,878, forward strand.
TCGCGAAGGACTCGGCGCCGGAGTCCAGCACGAGGCCCGCGACCTGGTGGGCGCCCACGGCCCCGCCGAGGTGGTCCTCGGCCTCCACCAGCGTGACGCGCAGCCCGCGGGCGGCGAGGTCGCGTGCGGCCACGAGCCCGGAGACGCCGCCGCCGACCACGAGGGCGGAGCGGGGCGGGGTCCGTCGGGCGGGCGTGCCGTCCGGCTCCGCGCTCACGGCCGGCCACCGCCCGGGGACTGCTCCAGCGGCTGGTCGTGGACGAAGGAGACGAGGTCGGTCAGCACCTGCGGGTCGGTCCCCGGCGGGACGCCGTGGCCCAGGTTGACGACGTGCCCCGGCGCGGAGGCCCCGCCGCGCAGCACCTCGCGCACGTGCTCGGCCAGCACGGGCCAGGGCGCGGCGAGCAGGGCCGGGTCGATGTTGCCCTGCAGCACCGTGGTCCCGCCGAGCCGCCGGTTGGCCTCCGCCAGGGGGATCCGGTAGTCCACGCCCACCGCGTCCGCGCCGGCGTCCCGCATCGCGACGAGGAGCTCGCCCGTGCCCGTGCCGAAGTGGACGCGGGGCACGGCGAGGTCCTCGACGGCGCGCAGCGCGGCCGCCGAGTGCTCCAGGACGTGCGCGGTGTAGTCGGCCAGGGACAGGGACCCCGCCCACGAGTCGAAGAGCTGCACGGCCGAGGCGCCGGCCTCGACCTGGGCGCGCAGGAACGCCCCGGAGGTCCGGGCCGCCCACTCCGCGAGCGCCCGCCAGGCCGCAGGGTCGGCGTGCATCATGGTGCGCGGCAGCAGGTGGTCGCGGGAGGGCCCGCCCTCGACCATGTAGGCGGCCACGGTGAACGGCGCCCCGGCGAAGCCGATGAGCGGGGTCGTGCCGAGCTCCGCGACGGTGCGGGCGACGGCCTCGCGGATCGGGTCGAGGGCCCCCTCGGCGAGCTCGGGCAGGGCCGCGACGTCGGCGGCCGTGCGCACGGGGCGCTCCAGCACGGGCCCGCGGCCCGGGACGATCTCGACGTCCACGCCGGCCACGCGCATGGGCACGACGATGTCGGAGAAGAAGATGGCGGCGTCGACGTCGTGCCGGCGCACCGGCTGGAGCGTGATCTCCGCGGCCATCGCGGGGTCCAGGCAGGCGTCGAGCATCGCGGTGCCCTGGCGCAGGGACCGGTACTCCGGCAGCGACCGGCCCGCCTGCCGCATGAACCACACCGGGCGGCGGTCGGGCGCGCGCCCCGTGAGGGCCTGCAGCAGCGGGGCGTCCAGCGTGCCGGCGGAGCGCAGCGGATGGCCCTGCGGCAGCGCCCCGAGGGATCCGGTGAGGCGCCGGAACGCCGTCGAGGGGTGGATGCCGCCCGTGGGGTGCCCGGGATCGGCTGCGGTCGACGTGTCCGGCGTGCTCGCCGTCTCAGGGGTGGTAGGCATAGTGCTCCCATTGTGCCAAGGAACACCGACGTCGTTTACCGACGCAGCGTCACCGGGGGCCGGGACGGGCGGGCGGGGCGGACGTGAGCGTTCTCTCGGACGTCACCGAGGCGCGAATCCGCGGTGACCGTCTAGTATGAATGCACTGTGGTCCTCTTCGCACTCGTCGCCTCCCACCAGAACGTCGATCTGAACACCGTTGCGCGTCTCAGCACCGGTGCGCTCGGGCTGTCCGAGGAGATGGTCAGCGGCGGGGCCCTCCGGGGCTCCGTGACCCTCTCGACGTGCAACCGGCTCGAGATCTACGGCGAGCTCGAGGACGTGCCGGGCACCTCCTCCGGGGCGGCGCTGGACCGGGTGCTGGCCGATCTCGCCGAGCAGATCGGCTCCCGCGCCGGGCTCGACCCCGAGTTCGTGGCCGGCTCCCTGCGGGCCTTCACCGACTCCGGCGCCGCGCGCCACCTCTTCACGGTGGTCTCCGGCCTGGAGTCCGCCGTGGTGGGCGAGCGCGAGATCACCGGGCAGGTCCGCCGCGCCCTCAACGACGCCCAGCAGGCCGGGACGGTCTCCGGCAAGCTCCTGCGGCTGTTCGAGGCGGCCGCCCGCACCGCCCGCAAGGTGGGCACGCAGACCGCCCTCGGCGAGCGCGGCCGCTCCATCGTCTCCGTGGCCCTGGACCTCGCCGACGACGTCACGGCCGGCACCTGGACGTCGCGGCGGGCCCTCGTCTTCGGCACGGGCGCCTACGCGGGGGCGACCATGGCCGCCCTCCGCGACCGTGGCTGCGCCGACATCGAGGTGTACTCGGCGTCCGGACGGGCCGGGCAGTTCACGGAGAACCGCGGCGGCACGCCGGTGGGGACCGAGGAGCTGGACGCCGCCCTGGAGCGCGCCGACGTCGTCATCGGCTGCAGCGGCGGCTCCGCCCCCATGGGCGCCGCCGCGTTCCCGGCCGGGTCCCGCACCGTGGTCGACCTCGCCCTCACCCGGGACTTCGACCCCGCCGTGGCGGACCTGCCCGGCGTCGAGCTCATCACCCTGGAGTCGGTGCGCGTGGCCGCCCCGGAGGAGACCCGGGAGTCCGTCGAGGCCGCGAGCGGGATCGTCGAGCGCGCCGCCCAGGAGTTCGCCGCGAGCCAGGACGCCCGCGACATGGACGCCGCGATCGTCGCCCTGCGCAAGCACACCATGGCCGTCCTGGACGCCGAGCTGGAGAAGGTCACCGCCCACCACGGGTGCACGGCCGCGCAGGAGCAGATCGAGCTCGCGATGCGCCGCATGGTGCGCTCCCTCCTGCACACCCCCACCGTCCGCGCGCGCGAGCTCGCCGCGCAGGGCCGGCAGGACGAGTACATCACCGGCCTCGAGGCGCTCTACGGGATCGAGGTCCCCGCGCCCGCCGCGGAGCGGGCCGAGGCCCCGGCCGCCGCGGCGCCGCCGGAGGCCACCCGCCGTCCCCGCGCCGCGGGGTAGGCCGGCAGTCGTTCGGCCGGCGCCGCCGGCCGGTTGAGGAGGAACGGTTCATGACTGAGACCAGGAGAGGCCGCCCCGCGCGCCTTCCGCGCGAGGCCCGCCGGCGGCAGCTGCTCGAGACGGCGCTGACCGTGTTCTCCTCGAACGGCTACCACGGCTCGTCCATGGACGACATCGCCGACGCCGCCCGGGTGAGCAAGCCCGTGCTCTACCAGCACTTCCCCGGCAAGCGCGAGCTCTACCTCGCCCTCGTGGACCACTACCTCCAGGAGCTCTCCCTCGGCCTCGTCTCGGCGCTGCAGGCCAGCGACGTGAACCGCGAGCGGGTGGAGTCCATGCTGGACGTCTACTTCGGCTTCGTGGAGGCCAACCCGGAGGCCCACCGGCTGATCTTCGAGTCGGACCTGCTGGCGGACCCCGAGGTCGCGGAGCGCTTCGAGAACTTCCACCTGGCCGTGGCCGACTCGATCGCCGGGGTCCTCGGGCCCAACGCGGGGCTGAGCCACCCGCACGCGGTGCTCGTCTCGCGCTCCCTCACCGGCATGGCGCAGACCGCTGCGGTGCACTGGATCCGCAACCCCGGCACCGGCGGGCGGGCGGAGGCCCAGCGCCAGATCTTCCGTTTAGCTTGGGGCGGAATCTCGATCATCGACGAGGACTGGCAGTAGCGCCCTCCTAGACTGACCGGGACGCATCCCGCAGCCCCGCCCAGGAGGAACCATGGAAATCAAGATCGGTGTTCAGCACGTCGCCCGGGAGATCGTCGTCGAGTCCGCCCTCGAGGCGCCGGAGGCCGTGGAGCTGATCACCGCCGCCGTCTCCGCCGGGTCCCCGCTGACCCTGACCGACACGAAGGGCAACGTGACGGTCGTCCCCGGCGGCGCCATCGGCTACGCCGCCGTCGGTGCCGAGCAGAAGCGGCCCGTGGGCTTCATGCCCTTCACGAAGGACGACTGAGACCCCGTCCGCCGGCCACGGCGGCCCGGCCCGACGACCGCACGGAGGGTGCGCGGTCGTCGGGCTACACTGTTAAGCGCACTGGATGACCGGTCGTACCCGCGATCCCACGAACGACAGACACCTCATCGCCCCCGCTCCCCGCGGACAGGCCCCCGACGGCGGCCCCGCGCAGGACCGGATCCGGGCGCCACGAACCCGTGGCTTGCCCGGTCGAGGCGGCGCACGCTCACGATCGGCTTCCACCCAACGCACGCCCCCGGCGGCCGCCAGCACGGCGGCCCGGAGGCCCGGACCCCGGTCCCCTCCCCCGGCCGGGCGTGCCCGAACGAAGGAACCCGACCGTGACCGACCACATCACCGACACCGCACCGGCCGCCGCGCCCGACGACGACGCCGCCCTCGAGGGCACCCCCGAGGTGGTCGTCGAGACCACCGAGCACCCCGAGCCGCTGCCCCAGGACTTCGCCGAGTTCGGCGTGCGCCAGGACATCGTGGACTCCCTCGCCGCCGAGGGCATCGTCCACCCCTTCCCCATCCAGGCCATGACCCTGCCGGTGGCGCTGTCCGGCCAGGACATCATCGGCCAGGCCAAGACCGGCACGGGCAAGACCCTCGGCTTCGGCATCCCCGTGGTCCAGCGCGTCGTGGGCCGCGGCGACGCGGGGTGGGACCAGCTGAAGAAGCCCGGCGCCCCGCAGGCGCTCATCGTGGTGCCCACGCGCGAGCTCGCCGTCCAGGTCGGCCACGACCTGGCGACCGCCGCGCGGACCCGCAACGCCCGGGTGGCGACCATCTACGGCGGCCGCGCCTACGAGCCCCAGATCGAGGAGCTCCAGGCGGGCGTCGAGGTCGTGGTCGGCACCCCCGGCCGGCTCATCGACCTCAACCGGCAGCGCCACCTCGACCTCTCCGCCGTGCGGGCCGTGGTGCTGGACGAGGCCGACGAGATGCTCGACCTCGGCTTCCTGCCCGACGTCGAGAAGCTGCTCTCGGCCGTACCCGAGGTCCGCCAGACCATGCTCTTCTCCGCGACGATGCCCGGGCCCGTGGTGGCCATGGCCCGCCGCTACATGACCAAGCCCATGCACATCCGGGCCGCCGCGCCCGACGAGGGCGCCACCAAGAAGGACATCCGCCAGGTGGTCTACCGGGCGCACCACCTCGACAAGGACGAGGTCGTGGCGCGGATCCTGCAGGCCGAGGGCCGGGGCCGCACCATCGTGTTCACCAAGACCAAGCGGGCCGCGGCCAAGCTCGCGGACGAGCTGATCGGCCGAGGCTTCGCCGCCGCCCCGCTGCACGGGGACCTGGGCCAGGGCGCGCGCGAGCAGGCGCTGCGCGCGTTCCGCAACAACAAGGTCGACGTGCTCGTGGCCACGGACGTCGCCGCGCGCGGCATCGACGTCGAGGACGTCACCCACGTCATCAACTTCCAGTGCCCCGAGGACGAGAAGACGTACCTGCACCGGACCGGGCGCACCGGCCGCGCCGGCAACAAGGGCACGGCCGTGACGTTCGTGGACTGGGACGACGTCCCGCGCTGGCGGCTGATCGACAAGGCCCTGGAGCTCGGCATCCCCGAGCCCCGCGAGACCTACTCCTCGTCCGAGCACCTGTACGAGGAGCTGAGCATCCCGAAGGGCACCAAGGGCCGGCTCCCCCGGTCCAAGCGCACCCACGAGGGGCTCGGCGCCGAGGTGCTCGAGGACCTCGGCGAGCCCGGCGGGCGCAAGAGCGGCCCGCGCGGCGACGGCCGGGACGGCCGCTCGCGCGAGCGCGGCGGCGCCCGGCGCGGTGAGGGCCGCGGCGAGAACCGCGGTGCCGGCCGCGGCGAGGGCCGCGGTGCGGGCCGCGGCCGCCGGGACGACGCCGCCTCGCCCGCCGCCCCTCGGGAGACGACCCGGGAGCGGACCCGCGAGGTGCCCCGGGAGACCTCGGTGGAGCGCACCCCGGACGGCACCACCCGCCGCCGCCGGCGCCGCCGCGGTGGCGGCGGGGCCCGGCAGGAGCCGAACGGCACCGCCGCCGAGTGAGCCCCTTCGTCTTCGACGCCGAGGGCCCCGACGCGGTGGTCGCCGCGGAGAACCTGGATCTCCTGCGGCGGCTGCCCGGCGGGGCCTTCCGCATGATCTACGTGGACCCGCCCTTCAACACGGGCCGCACCCAGCGCCGGCGGGAGTCCACCGTGACCCCGGCCTCCGCCGGCGCGGGAGACCGCACCGGCTTCGCCGGCCGCTCCTACACGACCGTGCTGGGGGCCCTGCGCAGCTACGACGACGCGTTCGCCGACTACTGGGGGTTCCTGGAGCCCCGCCTGCGGGAGGCCTGGCGGGTGCTCGCGGACGACGGGACGCTGTACCTGCACCTGGACTACCGGGAGGTGCACTACGCCAAGGTCATGCTGGACGCGATCTTCGGGCGCGAGTCCTTCCTGAACGAGATCATCTGGGCCTACGACTACGGCGGGCGCTCCCGGCGCCGCTGGCCCGCCAAGCACGACAACGTCCTGGTGTACGTGAAGGACCCCGAGCGGTACCTGTTCGACAGCGCCGAGGTGGACCGGGAGCCGTACATGGCCCCCGGCCTGGTGACCCCCGAGAAGGTCCGCCTGGGCAAGCTGCCGACGGACGTGTGGTGGCACACCATCGTCTCCCCCACCGGCCGGGAGAAGACCGGCTATCCCACGCAGAAGCCGGTGGGCCTCGTGCGGCGGATGGTCGCCGCCAGCTCCGCCCGCGGGGACTGGGTGCTGGACTTCTTCGCCGGCTCCGGAACGCTCGGCGCGGCCGCCGGGCAGCTGGGACGGCGGTTCGTGTGCGTGGACCGGAACCCGGAGGCGATCGAGGTCATGCGCGCCCGCCTGCCGGGGGCGACCGTGTGGGACTGAGCACGGGCACCCCCGGTGACGGCGTCGGGCCCGGACCGCACGAGGCGGTCCGGGCCCGACGTCGTCGTGCGCGGGGAACGGCTCAGACGAGGTCGTTCCCCTCGCGCCGGGCCGCGGCCGCCTCCTTGCCGAAGGCGGTGCAGATCACGGCCAGGGTGCCGGCCACCAGGAGGGGCCAGACGAGGACGTAGACGGTGAGGGCGAGCGGGGACATGGGCGTCCTTTCGGGGTCGTCGGGAGGTCAGAGCGCGCCGCGGGCGGTGAGCGCCTGCTCGGCCGGGCTCTCGGTGGACTCGTCGGCGGGGTCGTCGGTGAAGTCGCCGGTGCGCCGCCGGATCGAGGCGAAGTCGAAGTCGTCGCGGTGGCGCACGGACATCGCCCAGCACACCACCGTGCTCACCGCGTAGGCGACGAGGGAGCCCGTGAGGGCCTCGTAGTCGCGCAGGAAGCCCAGCACGAACGGCGCGGAGGCGAGGGAGCCCAGCAGGCCGACGACGAGGGCCGGGCGGGTGCCGAGGAACCCGAAGACCATCAGGCCCAGGACCACGCCCACGCCCACGACGGCCAGGACCTCGACGAGCAGCGGCAGCAGGCCCGTGCCGGGGACGGCCCCGAAGCGCACGGGCAGGAACACGGCCAGCGCGGCGAGCACCGAGACGGTGAACGCCCGGTTCGTGACCTTGCCCCAGTAGAAGCTCGCGATGACGGGGAAGACCAGCGCGCCCCAGAGCGCCCCCACGAACACGAGCAGGTCGAGGATGTTCAGCTGCAGGCTCGCGAACACGACGGCCACGGCCGTGGCGACGAGCATGGTCAGCCGGCCGACGAGCAGCATGGTCCGCGGGTCGGCCTTCCGGCCCCGGCTGCGCACGCCCTGGCCGTAGATGTCCGCCATGGTGATCGAGGACAGGGCGGAGAGGTCGGAGTCGGCGGTCGAGGAGAGCGAGCCGATGACCATGACGAAGAACACCGCCAGCAGGATGCCCGGCAGGTAGCCGGCCGCGATCTGCGGCAGCAGGTTGTTGGTGTCCCCGCCGACGGGCTCGAGCCCGGCGTAGAGGGCGAGCACGCCGATCATGCCGATGCCGATGATGGTCGCGCCGTAGCCGATGGTCGCGGTGACGAAGGTCGGCCGGATGAGGTCCTCGCGCACGGCGAAGAGCCGCTGGGCGATGGTCTGGTTGCCGATGGCGTACGCCAGCACCGCCGCGATGTAGGGCGCGCCCTGGTTGAGGAAGGCGTCGCCGGAGAAGAAGGTGCCCTGCTCGGGGGTCAGGTTCCGGGCGCCCTCGGTGAACAGCGACGGCCCGCCCAGGAGGAAGAAGAGCGCGGGGACGATGATCACGACCGCGCCGAGCATGGCCACGACCTGGGCGAAGTCGGTGAGCACCGAGGCCCGGAACCCGGACCACAGCGTGTACAGGAGCACGCCGACGGCGATGACGACGACGCCCTGCACGAAGCTGAACGGCGAGAGCATCGAGATGAGCGCGCCGCCGGCGATGAAGTTGGACATGAGGCTGATGACGCTGCCCACCACGTTGGAGCCGGCGAGCATGAGCTGGCTGGAGCGCCCGTGCCGGGCGTACATGACCTCGGCCAGGGTGTGGGCGTGCGGGGCGACCTTGCGGATCCGGCGGCCGAACGGGTAGATGAACAGGATCATCAGCGCGCCCCACAGCCCGTAGTGGATGGGCCCGGAGATCCCGTAGGTGTAGCCGGACGTGACCGAGGCGTACATCGAGGACGCCCAGATCCAGGTCGCGGTCATGGACGCCGCGGAGACGCCGAAGCCGACCCCGTGACCGGCCGTCATGTAGCTGTCCGCGTTCTCCTTCCGGTGCCCGATGCGCACGGACATGAGAAAGGTCCCCCCGTAGAAGAGCACGAGGAGACCGAGGGTCAGGAGGAGCCCGAAGGGCGGTTCGATGTCGGCGGGCGGCATGCAGGTCCTTTCGTCGGGGCGGAGGGCACTGCGGGGCGCCGGCCGCCGGCTGATCAGGAGGGTGCCGCGCGGGGGGCGTTGCTGCGTCGACGCACGTCCGGGAGCGGCCTGGGCGAACGTAACACACGGCCGACGGCCGGCCCGGGGCGGCGGCGGGCCCCGGATCGGCCGTTCCGGCCCGTCGTGACGGGGCAGGACGGCCCTCGGGGCACGGGGCCCGACGTGAGCGATCTCACCGCCGTCGGCGGTCCGAGCGGGGCGTGGCGGCGGCCGTCGGGTGGTAGAAGCAGGGGCGGCGGAACGCTCAGGGGTAGCGCACGGACACGCCGGAGACGGCCTGCTCCTCGATCCGCACGAGCGACTGGACGGACGTCAGGTTCTCGCCCAGCCGGTTCGGCTTGCCGGCGCCGTGGTAGTCGCTGGAGCCCGTGACCACCAGGTCGTGCTCGGAGGCCATCCGGACCAGGCGGGCCCGCGCGTCGTCGGGGTTGTCCCGGTGCGCGACCTCGAGTCCGCCGAGGCCGGCGTCGATCATGGCCTCGAAGACCTCCGGGCCGACCACCCGCCCGCGGGCCGCGGCGAGCGGGTGGGCGAACACCGGGACGCCGCCCGCAGCCCGCACGAGGCGGACCGCGTGCACCGGGTCCGGAGCGTAGTGGGGGACGTAGTAGCGGGAGCGGCTGTGCAGCACCGAGGCGAAGGCCGCGGTGCGGTTCTCCACGACGCCCACGGTGACGAGGGCGTCGGCGATGTGCGGGCGGCCCACGGTGGCCCCCTCGTGCACGTGCTCCAGGACCACGTCCCAGTCGATCGGGTAGTCCTCGGACAGCAGCTCGACCATGCGCTCGGCCCGCGTGCGCCGGGAGCAGCGGGAGGACTCGACCTCGGCGAGCAGCCCCGGCTCCTCCGGGTCGTGCAGGTAGCTCAGCAGGTGCACCGAGATCCCGTCACCGGTGGTGCAGGAGATCTCCATGCCCGGGACGAAGGCGACCCCCAGGGCCACGGCGGCGTCCCCGGCCGCCCGCCACCCGGACGTGGAGTCGTGGTCGGTGAGGGCGAACACGTCCAGGCCCGCCGCGTGCGCCGCACGGGCGACGTCCGCCGGGCTCTCCGTGCCGTCGGAGTCGGACGAGTGCGTGTGCAGGTCGATCTTCACCCGCTCCACGATACCGGCCGCGGACCGGACGGCCCGCCGCCTCCCGTGGCACGATGAGACGGACGACACGAGGAAAGGAATCATGACAGAGCACAGCACGACACCCCAGGACGGCGCGCAGCCGCTCTCGGACCGGGTCGAGAACCGGTCCCAGCGCCCCGACTCCGCCGCCTTCCAGCAGTTCATGGCGTCCCAGTGGGCCGAGGCGGAGCCCGCCGAGGTGGAGCGGGCCCCGGTCGCGGACTTCGCCGCGCAGCGGCGGCGGCGGATCTCCGAGCGCTTCCCCGGCGAGCGGCTCGTGCTTCCCGCCGGACCGCTCAAGGTCCGCTCCAACGACACCGACTACCGCTTCCGCCCGCACTCCGCGTTCGCGCACCTCACGGGTCTGGGCGTGGACCACGAGCCCGACGCCGTGCTGGTCCTCGAGCCCGTCGAGGAGGGCGCGGGGGACGACGGCGGCCACCACGAGGCCACCCTGTACTTCCACCCCATGGCCGGCCGGGACTCGAAGGAGTTCTACGCCGACGCCAAGAACGGCGAGTTCTGGGTCGGCCCCCGGCCCACCCTCGAGGAGCTCGGGACCGCCTGCGGGCTGCGCACCCGCGACCTCGGGGGCCTCGAGGACGCGATCACCAAGAACGCCGGGCCCACCGCGCTGGGCGGCCTGCGGATCCGGCTCGTGCGGGAGGTGGACCTGAACGTCGACGCCCTGGTCGACACCTCCCGGATCAACACCGGGGTGGACCTCGAGTCCTCGGACGCCCTCGACGGCGAGCTCGCCGAGGCGCTCTCGGAGCTGCGCCTCGTCAAGGACGAGCACGAGATCGGCCAGCTGCGCGAGGCCGTGGACGCGACCATCGCCGGCTTCACCGACATCGTGCACGTGCTGCCCGCGGCCGCGGGCCACCGCCACCGCGGCGAGCGCATGGTCGAGGGCGCCTTCTTCGCCCGAGCCCGCACGGACGGCAACGACCTCGGCTACGACACCATCGCGGCGTGCGGCAACAACGCCACGGTCCTGCACTGGATCCGCAACACCGGCCGCGTCATCCCGGGGGAGCTGATCCTCGTGGACGCGGGGGTGGAGGCCGACTCCCTCTACACCGCGGACATCACCCGCACCCTGCCCGTGAACGGTCGCTACAGCGACGTCCAGCGGCGGATCTACCAGGCGGTCCTCGACGCCGCCGACGCCGCGTTCGACGCCGCGGTGCCCGGCAACCGGTTCCGGGACGTGCACGCCGCGGCCATGGAGGTCCTGGCCCGGCGGCTGGAGAGCTGGGGGCTGCTGCCCGTGCCCGCCGAGGTCTCGCTCTCCGCGGAGGGCCAGCACCACCGGCGGTGGATGCCGCACGGCACGAGCCACCACCTGGGCCTCGACGTGCACGACTGCGCGCAGGCCAAGCGGGAGCTCTACGTGGACGGGGTCATCGAGCCGGGCATGGTGTTCACCATCGAGCCGGGCCTCTACTTCAAGGCGGAGGACCTCGCGGTGCCGGAGGAGTACCGCGGGATCGGCGTGCGGATCGAGGACGACGTCCTGATCACCGAGGACGGCAACGTCAACCTCTCCTCCGGGCTGCCCCGCACCCCGGACGAGGTCGAGGCGTGGATGACCGGGCTGTGGCACGCCCGGGAGGGCGTGGACCCGAGCTGAGCCTCCCGCCGGCGCCCGTCAGCGCGGGGCGCCGGCGGACGTGCTCCCGCCGGCGGGCGGCTCGCCCCCGCCGGCGTCCTGCCCGCGGGACTCCTGCCCGCCGGCGTCCTGTCCGCGGGTCTCCTGCCCGCCGGACCGCGGCCCGGCGGGAGCCTGCCCGGGAGCACCGCGCCCGGCGTCCTGCGCACCGGGCTCCGGCCCGGCGGAACCCGGTGCGGCAGGACCCCGCCCGGCGTCCTGTCCTCCGGGCTCCTGCCCGGCGGGGAGCCGGATGCCGTACTGGGGGCGGCCGTCGGGCAGGTCGTAGAACGTCGCGGAGGGTCCGGGCGCGGCGGCCTGCTCGCCCCCGCCGGCCGGGCCGGGATCCTCGGGGCCGGGAGCCCGTTCCGCGGGGGCGCCGTACGGGGGCCGCTGCCACGGGGCCCCGGCACCGGCCGAGGGCGGTCCCGGGTGCTGGGCCGGGGGCGGGCCCAGCTGCGGACCGGGTCGCGGCCCGGTCGCCGGCCGGGGCGGGCCCTGCAGCCCCCGGAGCCCCCGCAGCACCTGCTGGGCGCGCTGGGCCACCTCGGGGGCGGCCACGACGTCGTAGGAGGTGGCGACGATCTGGTTGGTCGAGGTGAAGTCCCGCTTCCCGCGCTGCATCGCGTAGGTGATGGTGGCCAGCAGCATCCAGAAGGCCCCGCCCATCAGCACCGACACCAGCAGCGTGGACAGCCACTGCTCCCCGCCCAGCAGCGAGAGGATCATCCCCAGGAAGGCTCCGAAGACCATGCCGTTGAGCGCGCCCTGGCCCGCGACCTTCGGGTAGCTGAGCCGGCCGGTGACCTGCTCCACGGACTTCAGGTCGTTGCCGACGATCGCGATCCGGTCCACCTCGAACTGCTCGTCCGCGAGGTGGTCCACCGCCTTCTGGGCGTCGGCGTACGTGCCGTAGCGCCCGATCACCTCCCCGCGGGGCAGACCGCGGGCGGCGGGGCTGGCGGAGGGCAGGGACCGTGGCGAGCTCATGCCCCCATTCTTCCCCATCCGCCCGCCGGTCCGCGCCCCGCCCCGTCGCGGGCCCCGCCCCGCACCCGGGCCCGCGCCCGGCCCCGTGGACCCGGTGGGTAGTCTTGTACGGTGAGCAGCCACATCGACAAGATCTTCATCGCGCGCCTGATCGGCCTCGACGTGTTCGACCCCCTGGGCGACCGTCTGGGCCGGCTGCGCGACGTCGTCGTGCTCATGCGCGGCAGCTCCCGGTACGGCCGCTCCTCCCGCCGCCCCCTCGTGGTCGGCCTCGTGGTGGAGGTCCTCGGCAAGAAGCGGGTGTTCGTGCCCATGACCCGCGTGACCAGCATCGACGCGGAGAAGATCATCAGCACGGGGCTCGTGAACCTGCGCCGCTTCGAGCAGCGCGGAGCGGAGACCCTGGCCGTCGGCGAGGTCTTCGACCGCACCGTGGTGCTGCGCGACGGCTCCGGCTCGGCCACGGTCGAGGACATGGCCATGGAGCGACGGCGCAACACCGGGGACTGGCTGATCACCCAGCTCTTCGTCCGCCGCACCGGCACGGGCGGGGGCCTGATGCGCCGGCGCAACGAGACCCTGATCATCGACTGGGAGGACGCGGGGGACCCCTCCGCCGCGGGCCACCAGCCGGCCACCCAGTGGGTCGCCTCCCACGAGGAGCAGCAGCCCGCCGACCTCGCCGACGAGCTGCACGACATGTCGGCCAAGCGCATGCTCGAGATCGCCCACGAGCTCCAGGACGACCGGCTCGCGGACGTCCTCGAGGAGCTCCCGGAGGAGGACCAGGTCTACATCCTCACCAACATGGAGCCCGACCGCGCGGCCACGGTGCTCGAGGAGATGGAGCCCGACGACGCCGCCGACCTGCTCAACGAACTGCCCGACACCCAGGCCGAGGCGCTGCTCGCGCTCATGCAGCCCGAGGACGCCGAGGACGTCCGGCGCCTGCTGGAGTACGAGGAGGGCACGGCCGGCTCCCTCATGACCCCCGTGCCGATCATCCTGCCGCCGGAGGCCACGGTCGCCGAGGCGCTCGCGCACATCCGCCAGGAGGAGCTCAGCCCCGCCGTCGCGGCGGCCGTGATCGTCTCCCGCCCGCCGCTGGAGACGCCCACCGGCAAGTACCTGGGCATGGTGCACACGCAGAAGCTCCTGCGCTATCCCCCGCCGGAGGCCGTGGGCAACCTCATCGACCGCTCGCTCGAGCCGGTCTCCGACCTCGCCTCCCTGCAGGACGTCGCCCGCGAGCTCGCGACCTACGACCTCACCATCATCCCGGTCGTCAACGACCACGACCGGGTGGTCGGGGCGATCACGATCGACGACGTCCTCGACGCCCTGCTGCCCGACGACTGGCGCACCGCCGACGACGGCACCCCGATCCGGAAGGTGGGCAAGCGGTATGAGTGAGCGCGAGCCCCGGCGCCCCCGCGTCAGCCCCCGTGCCGGCGCCCGCGGCAACGCCCTCGACCAGCCGCGCGAGCACCGGCCCGGGCTGCTGGACCGGTACCGGCCGAACCCCGACGCCTTCGGGCGGATGACCGAGGGCTTCGCCCGCTTCATGGGCACCCCGCAGTTCCTGTTCTGGATGTCGGTCTTCGTGGTCGTCTGGCTCGCCTGGAACACCATGGCTCCCGAGTCGGCCCAGTTCGACCCCCGAGCCCTGAACTTCACGCTGCTCACGCTCATGCTCTCCCTGCAGGCCTCCTACGCGGCGCCCCTGCTGCTGCTGGCGCAGAACCGCCAGGACGACCGGGACCGGGTGACCCAGGAGGAGGACCGCCGCCGGGCGCAGCAGAACCTCGCCGACACCGAGTACCTGACCCGGGAGATCGCCTCCCTGCGGATCGCGCTGCGGGACGTCGCCACCCGCGACTTCGTGCGCTCGGAGCTGCGCTCGGTGCTCGAGGAGATCCTCGAGTCCCAGGACGACGCCCCGGACGCCGAGGAGACGGGGACCCCGCCGCGGCGGCCCGCCCGCCGCCGCGGCGGGGGCCCCGACCGACCCACCGCCCCAGAGACCCGAGGAATCCCCCGTGCCTGAGCCCCGCCCCGACGACGTCCTCGCCCCCGAGGCCCTCGACCCCGCGCTGCGCGCGGCGCTGGACCGGGTGCTCGACCCCGAGCTGCGCCGGCCCGTGACCGAGCTGGGGATGATCCGCTCCGCCGCGCTCGACGACGCCGGCCGCGCCGCCGTGCACGTGCTGCTGACGATCAGCGGCTGCCCCCTCCGCTCAACCATCGAGCAGGACGTCCGGGACGCCGTGGGGACCGTGGACGGGGTGCGCTCCGTGGACGTGCAGATCGGGGTGATGACGCCCGAGCAGCGCACGGCCCTCAAGGAGAGGGTGGGCCACACCCGGACCGTACCCTTCAACGACCCCTCCTCCCTGACCCGGGTGCACGCCGTGACCAGCGGCAAGGGCGGGGTCGGCAAGTCGACGGTCACCGTCAACCTCGCCGCGGCGCTCGCCGCGCGGGGCCGGTCGGTGGGCATCGTGGACGCGGACGTGCACGGCTTCTCCGTCCCCGGGCTGCTGGGCATCGACCGGGCGCCCACGCAGGTCGGGGACATGATCCTGCCCCCGGTCGTGGAGGTCCCCGGCGCGGCGCGGGAGGACTCCGGGCGCGCCGGGGTGCTCAAGGTCATCTCGATCGGGATGTTCGTGGACCCGGACCAGCCCGTGGCCTGGCGCGGGCCGATGCTCCACCGCGCCGTCGAGCAGTTCCTCACGGACGTGCACTTCGGGGACCTCGACCACCTCTTCCTCGACCTCCCGCCGGGCACGGGGGACATCGCGATCTCCGTGGCGCAGCTGCTGCCCTCGGCGGAGGTGCTCGTGGTCTCCACGCCCCAGCAGGCGGCCGTCGAGGTCGCCGAGCGCTCCGGGGCCCTCGCGGTGCAGACCGGTCAGAAGGTGGCGGGGGTCGTCGAGAACATGGCGGGGATGCCGATGCCGGACGGCAGCGTGCTCGAACTCTTCGGAGCGGGGGGCGGCACCCGGATCTCGGAGTCCCTGACCCGCCGGCTGGGGTACGACGTGCCGCTGCTGGGCGCCGTGCCCCTCGACGTCGCCCTGCGCGAGGGCGGGGACGCGGGCCGTCCGGTCGTGTGGTCGGCACCGGGATCGCCCGCCGCGGTCGCGCTCCGCTCGGTCGCCGACGCGCTGGGCACCCGCCCGCGCGGGCTCGCCGGGCGCCCGCTGGGCCTCGGTCCGCGCTGACGCGCGGGCACCCGCCCGCGCGGACTCGCCGGGCCTCGGTCCGCGCTGACGCGCCGGCCGCGGTCCGTGCGGGCGGACCGGGGCGTCCGGCTCAGGTGGCCTCGGTGTCGAAGGGCGCCCGTTCACCCGGGGCCAGCCGGGTCAGCACCGGTCCGGGGCGGGGCCGCGGCGCGGCGGGCTCCGCCGGCTCGTCGTCCTCCAGCAGGGCCTGGCGCACGATGGTGCGGGGGTCGTACTGGCGGGGGTCGAGCTTGCGCCAGTCGACGTCGGCGATCTCCGGCCCCAGGGTCTCCCTGAGCTCCTCGGTGGCACCGGTCGCGTACCGCTTCGCGGCCTTGACGAGCTCCTTGAGCTTCTCCGCGTACTCCGGCAGCCGCTCCGGCCCGATGATGAACAGGGCCAGGAGCACCAGGATGATCGCTTCGCCGCCGTTGATGCCGAGCACAGGAAGAGATTTTACCAGTCGGCGGGCCGGTGGCCGTTCAGCCGAAGATCTCGCGCAGGCCCGCGGCGACCGTCTCGAGGACGCCGGGCCTGCCCTCCGCGGGCTCCACGACACGCCCGCGCTCGTCGGCCACGACGAGGCCGACGGTGCGGGCCATCGCGGAGGGGCCGGAGTCCCCGGTGACCGTGTAGACGACCGCTTCCCCCACGACCACCGCCCGCCACGGCGGTCCGGCGTCCACCCACAGCGGCACGCCCTCCACGGCCACGGGCTCGAGGCCCTCCGCGCTCACGGGCAGCCCGGTCAGCCCGTCCATGGGGTTCTCCCGGTCGACCCGTCCGCGCTGCTCGACCACCACGACCTCGTCCTCCCCGCGGTGCAGCCTGATCACCACGAGCGGGTGCCCGGCCAGCGCGCCCCGGGTCATCGAGACCACCCGGTACCCGTCCGAGGCCAGCGTGGGCAGCGTCCACCCCTCCGCGCGCAGGCCGTCCGCGGAGACCTCGTCCGCGTTGAGCACCCCGTGGGTGCCGTGCCACGCCGAGACCGGGACCTGCTCCTCGCCGCCGTGCGGAGCCTCGGCCAGTGCGGTGCGCCCGACGGCGTAGCCGGAGCCCAGGACGAGGGTGAGGACCGCGCTCAGGGTGGCCGCGAGCACGGGGACCGCGCTGCTGCGGCGGGCCGGCGCGGTGCGCTCCGGGCGGGGCATCGGTCCTCCTCGTGCGGCGGTGCGGGCGGCGGCCGGGACGGCGCGGCCCGGGCGGCTCCGTGGCCCGGCCCGGCGCCGCGGCCGGTGCGGTGGACGGGTCGGCGGACGGGTCCGCGGACCACTCCATGATCGGCGGGGAAGCTGGATGCCGACTGGACGGTGGCCGGGCGGAGGGCCTCAGCCGGTAGGATGGCGCGCATCCACTACAGCGACGAAGGGCGGACCATGGGCGCGGACAAGACGACGAGCTGGTCGTACGCCGAGGCGTTCGCCGCCGAGGACGAGCTCGCCTACCGCGCCCGGGAGCGCTCCCTCGCTCTGCGCATCCCCCCGGTCACCCCGGGAACGGCCGCGGCCCTGACCGTGCTCGCGGCGGCGGCCCGGCCCGCCACCGTGGTCGAGGTCGGCACGGGGGCCGGGGTGTCCGGCCTCGCACTGCTGCGCGGGCTGCCCGGGACGTCCGTGCTGACCACCATCGACACCGACATCCGGGCGCTGCGCGCGGCCCGCGACACGTTCCGGGAGGCCGGGGTCCCGACGAGCCGGACCCGCACCATCCCCGGCCGCGCGTCACTCGTGATGCCCCGGCTGAGCGCGGGTGCCTACGACCTGGTCTTCCTCGACGGCGACGCCGAGGGGACCCTGGACTACGCGGAGGAGGCGGTCCGGCTGCTCCGCCCCGGCGGGATGCTCGTGGTCAACGACGCCCTGTCCCAGGACAAGGTGGCCCAGCCGGCCAACCGGGAGGAGAACACCCGGACGATGCGGGCCGTGCACCGGCTGTTCCGGGAGGACGAGCGCTTCAGCACGGCCCTGCTGACGACCGGTTCGGGGCTGCTGCTGGCCGTCCCCGCCGTGGGTCACTCCGTGACGCCGGCCAGGCACTCCTTGAGCTCCGCGGCCTCGCCGGGCTTCAGCTCGACCACCAGCCGGCCGCCGCCCTCGAGCGGCACCCGCATGATGAGGCTGCGCCCCTCCTTGGTGACCTCCATCGGTCCGTCACCGGTTCTCGGCTTCATGGCCGCCATGTGGGAACTCCTCTTCCTCGATTGGTGTGGCTCCCATCCTATCCGAGCCGCCGCCGTGGCCCCGGACCGCCCCGGCGCCCGGGAGCGCGCGTCGGCGCGGCCGGCCCGGGCTCAGGGCGGGTAGTCCCCGCCGCCGGGCAGCTGCTTCCAGTGCCACAGCCAGCCGACCCAGACGAGCTGGAGCACGGCACCGGAGAGCACGCAGGCCACCCGGTAGGCGCGCGAGTCCGAGACCGCCGCCAGCGGCAGGGCGAGCGGGAACAGCGGCAGCAGCAGCCGGAAGGTGCTGGTCTGGGGATGCAGGAACAGGAGCAGGTAGACGGCGTAGGCGGCCAGCCACACCCGCGTGAGCAGGTCCAGCCGCTCCCGCACCACGCGGGCGCGCAGCAGCGCGGTCCCGCCCGCGACCAGCAGCAGGGGCGCGGCGAGCCCCAGCACGGGGCCGAACAGCCCGGCGGCGGCGTCGAACCACGGCACGACGGGCTCCAGTCCCCCGCCCCGCCACGCCGTCTCCGTGTCGGTGTACGCGGTCGGCTCGCCCGTGACGGCCCACGCGATCGCCGGCCAGGCGAGGGCCGCGCCGCACGCGAGGAGCGCGAGCGCGAAGAGGCCGTCGACGGCGTCCACGGCGCGGCGCAGCTCCCCCGCCCGGCGCCGGCGCACGGAGCGCACGAGCCACGTGATCCCGAGGGCCGCGGCGAAGGGGACCCCGGCCGGGCGGGTCAGGCACATGACGAGCACCACGGGGGCGGCCGCGAGGTGGCGGCCCCGCCCCACCAGCAGCAGCGCGCCCGCGAGCAGGAGCAGGTGCAGCGACTCGGCGTACGGGACCTGCAGCACCGGGGCCACCGGGTTGAACGCGACGAACGCGAGACCCCACAGGGCCGTGGCCGGCGGGGCGAACCGGAGGAACAGCCGGTGGACGAGCAGGGCGGCGCCGAGGCCCGCCGCCAGGGACACGGCCGAGGCGGTCGCGTCCCAGCCCGTGCCGGTGACCGCGGAGACGGTGCGGACGAGCAGCGGGTAGACCGGGTAGAAGGCCCAGGCGTTCTCCTGGACCCGGCCGCCGTCGTCCCGGGGCAGGGAGTCGGGATAGCCCTCCCGGGCGATGCGCTCGTACCAGTCCGAGTCCCAGGTGCCGGTGAACGCGAGGTAGCCCAGGGCCCCGTCCCCCCACGGGCCGGGGCCCTGCTGCCGGCCCACCGTGCTGAACACGGCCCAGGCCCAGAGCCGGGAGGCCGCCCAGACCAGCAGGGCCTGCGCCCACCAGGGGGCCGCGGCGAGGCGGGAGCTCACGCCTCCGGCACCGGGCGGGACGGCGGGTCCTCCGCAGGCAGCCGGTCCGCGAGGTGGGCGAGCACGGCGTGGACCTCCGCGGGGTCGTAGCCGCGGCGCCGGACGGTGAACGCGATCCGCCCGACGTCCTCCGCCGTCGGGCGCTCGGGCAGCACGAGCGGCGCGGCGGGGGCGCGGCCGGCGTCGATCCCGTCCCGGGCCGGCGCCACCCGGTCGGCGAGCCGGTCCCGGCCGAGGACCACGACGCCCACCACGGTGAGCAGCAGCACGAGCCCGGTCAGCCCCATGAGGAGTTCGGTCATGCCCCCAGGCTAAGCGCCGGCCGGCGGACCGGTGCGGAGGGCCGTGCGGCAGCGGGCGGCGCAACATTTCTACGGATGAGTACTCAATTTGCACGTTTGCAACGTGTCCGACATCACACGGACCCGATCTGGGATATCTTTCCGGTATGTCACACGCCACTCCACCGGCCGCCGCACCGGCCTCCTCCTCCGCGGGGACGGCCGAGGTCCTGGTCCGCATGTCCCGCGTGAACAAGCACTTCGGGGAGCTGCACGTGCTCCGGGACATCGACCTGGAGGTGAAGCGCGGCGAGGTGGTGGTCGTGATCGGCCCCTCGGGCTCCGGGAAGTCGACCCTGTGCCGGGCCATCAACCGGCTCGAGAGCATCGACGACGGCGAGATCCTCATCGACGGCAAGCAGCTGCCCGAGGAGGGCAAGGCCCTCGCGAAGCTGCGCGCCGACGTCGGCATGGTGTTCCAGTCCTTCAACCTGTTCGCGCACAAGTCGGTCCTGCAGAACGTGACCCTGGGCCCCGTCAAGGTCCGCGGCAAGTCGGCCGCCGAGGCGAAGAAGCAGGCCATGGAGCTGCTGACCCGCGTGGGCGTCGCCAACCAGGCCGAGAAGCTGCCGGCCCAGCTCTCCGGCGGCCAGCAGCAGCGCGTCGCCATCGCCCGTGCCCTGGCCATGGAGCCGAAGGTCATGCTCTTCGACGAGCCCACCTCCGCCCTCGACCCCGAGATGATCAACGAGGTCCTCGACACCATGGTCGCCCTCGCCAAGCAGGGCATGACGATGATCGTGGTGACCCACGAGATGGGCTTCGCCCGGAAGGCCGCCGACCGCGTGGTGTTCATGGCCGACGGCATGATCGTCGAGGAGAACACCCCGGAGGAGTTCTTCACGAACCCGCGCTCCGAGCGCGCCCAGGACTTCCTCGGCAAGATCCTGGGCCACTGACCGTCCACCCGTCCCTCCGACCCGACGCCACCACTCCCACAGCAAGGAGCACACCATGCGCAGCAGCAAGCCCCTCGGACTGGCCGCGATGGCCGCGACCGCGGCCCTGACCCTCACCGCGTGCGGAGGTGGCGACGAGGGCGGGTCCGGCTCGGGCGGCGAGGGCGGCGGCTCGGGCGAGTCCGTGCGGATCGGCATCAAGTACGACCAGCCGGGGCTCGGCTTCCGCGACGGCAGCGAGTACACGGGCTTCGACGTCGACGTCGCGAAGTACGTCGCCGGCGAGCTCGGCTACGCCGAGGACCAGATCGAGTGGGTCGAGTCCCCGTCCGCCAACCGCGAGAACATGCTCGCGAACGACCAGGTGGACATGATCTTCGCGACGTACTCGATCACCGACGAGCGCGACCAGACCGTGGACTTCGCCGGCCCCTACTTCGTGGCCGGCCAGGACCTGCTGGTCCGGGCCGACGACGACAGCATCCAGGGACCCGCCGACCTCGACGGCAAGAACCTGTGCTCGGTGACGGGCTCGACCTCCGCGGTCAACGTCCAGGAGGAGGTCCCCGGCGTGAACCTCGTGGAGCAGGGCGGCTACGCCGAGTGCGTGACCTTCCTCGAGTCCGGCCAGGTGGACGCGGTGACCACCGACGACATCATCCTCGCGGGCCTCGCCTCGACGGACGCCAACCAGGGCAAGTTCAAGGTGGTGGGCAACACCTTCTCGGAGGAGCGCTACGGCGTGGGCCTGCCCCAGGGCTCCGACCAGTGCGAGGCCGTCAACGAGGCCATCACCAAGATGATCGAGGAAGGGGCCTGGGAGGAGGCGGTCAACGCCAACACCGAGGGCGCCGACTACTCGTACAACGAGGAGCTCAACCCGCCGGAGCCCGAGCCCTGCGGCGAGTGACGAGGCCCGTGTGACCCCGCGGCCGGCCGGCGCCCGGCCGGCCGCGGGTCCCGGCCCGGCAGCAGAGCGCACGACCGATCCACGACGAAGGGCAGCCGCGTGACCCAGCACCAGCCCCAGCCCCGGGAGCTCCCGTGTCCGACTACCTGACCGACTTCGTCAGCCTCTTCGAGCAGTACGACGTCCTCGCGGCCTTCTGGGTCAACCTCCGGCTGACCTTCTTCGCCGCGCTGGGCTCGGCGGCCCTGGGCGCGCTCATCGCCCTGATGCGCATCTCCCCCATCGCCTCGCTGCGGCTGCTGGGCACGGGCTACGTGAACCTGTTCCGCAACACCCCGCTGACGATCATCCTCGTGTTCCTGGTCCTGGGCGTGTGGAGCCAGCTGGGGATCAGCCTCTCGTCGGACTTCGACCAGAACTTCTTCAACTGGGCGGTCCTGGGCCTGAGCCTGTACCACGCGGCGTTCGTCTGCGAGGCCATCCGCTCCGGGGTCAACACCGTGCCGGCCGGCCAGGCGGAGGCCGCCCGGGCCATCGGGCTGAGCTTCCTGCCGGCGGCGCGGCTGATCATCTTCCCGCAGGCGCTGCGCGGGGCGATCACCCCGCTCGGCAACACCCTGATCGCCCTGACCAAGAACACCACGGTGGCCGCCGCGGCGTCCGTGACCGAGATCTCCTCCCTCATGAAGACGATGATCGAGTTCCGCCCGGACGTGATCATCGCGATCTTCCTGGTGGTGGCCCTCGGCTTCGTGCTCATCGTCGTCCCGGTGGGCCTGCTCACCACCTGGGCCTCCCGGAAACTGGCGGTGAAGCGCTGATGGCCAAGACCCAGAACGTCCTCTTCGACGTCCAAGGACCCCGCGGCCGGCGGGTCAGCGCGGCGCTCAACGTGGTGGGCGTGCTTCTCGCGGCCGCCCTGGCCTGGGTGGTGCTCGGCGAGCTCGCGGAGCAGGGCCAGCTCGACGCCGCGAAGTGGACGCCCCTGCTCTCGGCGCGCACGTGGGAGAACTTCCTGCTCCCGGGCCTGTGGGACACCCTGCGGGCCGCGCTGCTGGCGGTGGTGCTCTCGATCGCCTTCGGCCTGGTCTTCGGCCTCGGCCGGCTCTCGCACCTGGCCCCCGTGCGCCTCGTCTGCACCGTGGTGGTCGAGTTCTTCCGGGCCGTGCCCGTGCTGGTGATGATGATCTTCTTCTACCTGGGGATCGGCCGGGCCGGTCTGGTGGAGCCGTCCAACGTGCCGTTCTGGGCCGTGGTCCTCGGGCTGATGTTCTACAACGGCGCCGTGATCGCCGAGCTCATCCGCTCCGGCGTCCACCAGCTGCCCAAGGGCCAGCGGGAGGCCGGCCTCGTCATCGGGCTCACGCCGTCCCGGTCCCTGCGGATCATCGAGCTCCCGCAGGCCCTGACGGCGATGCTGCCCTCGATGGTCAGCCAGTTCGTGGTGATCCTCAAGGACACCGCCCTCGGCTACATCATCACCTACCCGGAGCTGCTCGCGAGCGGCCGGCGGCTGGGCGCCGGCGACGGCAACATCCTGCAGACCCTGTTCGTGGTGGCGCTGGTCTTCGTGCTCATCAACTACCTGCTGACCGTGCTGGCCGCGTGGCTCTCCCGGTTCCTCAGCTTCCGCACGGGCGGCGCGACCAAGGCGGCCGAGGGGCCCCTGGCGGCCGAGGAGGCCACGGTCTGAGCCCGCTCAGGCCGTGAGCCAGGCCTCGAGGGCCCGGTAGCACTCCCGGACGGCATCGGCGCTCACGTGCTCGTCGTCGGTGTGGGCCAGCAGGGCGTCGCCCGGGCCGAAGTTCACGGCGGGCACGCCCATCTGCGAGAAGCGCGCCACGTCGGTCCAGCCGTACTTGGGCTTGGGCTCCTGGCCCACGGCGGCCACGAACGCGGCCGCCGCGGGACGGTCCAGGCCCGGCCGCGCCGCCGGGGAGAGGTCCGTGAGCTCGAGCTCGTAGCCGGCGAAGACCTCCTGCACGTGCGCCACGGCGTCCTCGGGGCTCTTGTCCGGGGCGAAGCGGTAGTTGATCTCCACGTGCGCGGTGTCCGGGACCACGTTGCCGGCCACGCCCCCGCCGATCCGGATCGCGTTGAGCCCCTCCCGGTACTCGAGCCCCTCCACCGCCACGGTCCGCGGCTCGTAGGCCGCCAGGCGGGCGAGGACGTCGGCCTGCTTGTGGATCGCGTTCTCCCCGATCCAGGACCGGCCCGAGTGGGCGGCACGGCCCGTGGTGGTGATGCGGAAGCGCATCGTGCCGTTGCACCCGCCCTCCACGGTGCCGTCGGTGGGCTCGAGGAGCACCGCGAAGTCCGCCTCGAGCAGCCCGGGGGCGTGGCGCTGGAGCCGGCCCAGCCCGCTGGCGGCGGCCTCGACCTCCTCGTGGTCGTAGAACACGTAGCTGACGTCCCGGTTCGGGGCCGTCAGGGCCGCGGCCAGGCAGAGCTGGACGGCGACCCCGCCCTTCATGTCGGTCGCGCCCCGGCCGTGGAGCACCCGCGTGCGGCCGGTCCCCGTCCACGTGGACGGGACGGTCCCCCGGGCACCGGGCACGGTCGGCAGGGGCACGGTGTCGAGGTGGCCGGCGAGCACCACCCGCTCGGCGCGGCCCAGGTCGGTGCGCGCCACCACGGCGTCCCCGTCCCGGTGCACCGTGAGGTGCGGCAGGCGCCGCAGCGCGGCCTCCACCGCGTCGGCGAGGGGACCCTCCGAGCCCGAGACGGAGGCGATGTCGATGAGGTCGGCCGTGAGGTCGGCGGGGTCCGCGGCGAGGTCGAGCTCCGGTGCGATCATGGCTGCCAGCATAACGGGGCGGCCGTCGCCGCCGGTCGGCCCGGGACCGGCGTCCCCCGTAGGATGGAGGCCATGACTGCATCCACCTCTCGTCCCGCCTCCGGCCTCGGCCTGGCCACCGTCGTGGCCTCGGGCCCCAAGGAGGGCACCGTCCTCGACGTCTGGTACCCCGCCCCGTCCCTCTCCGACGCGGTCGACACCTCCCTCGACGCGGACCTGCGGCTCGCGGCCACCGCCGACCCCGACCGCAACGTCCGCAGCGAGATCGTCGAGACCGTGATCGACCTCGACACCGCCCCCGCCGACGCCGCGGACGCGTACCTGCGCCTGCACCTGCTCTCCCACCGCCTCGCGCGCCCCAACACCCTGAACCTCGACGGCGTGTTCGGCCTGCTCGCCAACGTCGCCTGGACGGACCGCGGCCCCGTGCTCGCCGAGGAGCTGACCCACGCGCTGCTCCGGATGAAGGCCTCGGGCGGGCACGTGACCGTGCACAGCGTGGACAAGTTCCCGCGGATGGTCGACTACGTGGTGCCCACGGGCGTGCGGATCGGCGACGCCAACCGGATCCGGCTCGGCGCCCACCTCGCCGAGGGCACCACGGTGATGCACGAGGGCTTCGTCAACTTCAACGCCGGGACCCTCGGCCAGTCCATGGTCGAGGGCCGGATCAGCGCCGGGGTGGTCGTGGGCGACGCCACGGACCTCGGCGGCGGCGCCTCCATCATGGGCACGCTCTCCGGCGGCGGCAAGGAGCGGATCACCGTGGGCGAGCGCGTGCTGCTCGGCGCCAACTCCGGTGTGGGCATCTCCCTCGGCGACGACTGCGTGGTCGAGGCCGGTCTCTACGTCACCGCCGGCACCCGCGTGAGCGTGCACGCCGACGGCGAGCGGTCCACGGCCAAGGCCTCCGAGCTCTCCGGCGTGCCCAACCTGCTGTTCCGCCGCAACTCCCTCACCGGCGCGGTCGAGGTGCTGCCGCGGGCCGGCGGGACCGTGGAGCTCAACGCGGCGCTGCACGCCAACTGAGCGCCGCGGGTCCCGACCCGCCGCCGGACCCCGACGCCGCCCCCCCTCCTCCTCCGCCGTCCCGCCCCCGCCCGTCTCCCCGTCCGCCTCCCCCTCCGCCCAGGAGCGCCCGTGTCCTCCCCCGCCCCCGGCCGCCGCAGCGGCTCGCTCCGGCTGCCGCTGTTCGTCCTCCTGATCGTCGGCGCCCTGCTCGCCGCGGGGATCCTCGTGGCCGTCGAGCTGCGCGCCGGCCGGCCCTCCGCCGGGGAGCCGCGGTGCGTGGTCTCGAGCACGGACGGATACGGGCAGCGGCAGCGGCACACCCTCTCCGCGGAGCAGTCGGCCAACGCCGCGCTGGTCAGCGCGGAGGCCGTGGCGCGCGGCACCGACCCGTACGCGGCGGTCGTGGCCCTGGCCACCGCGATGCAGGAATCGCAGCTGGTCAACATCGACTACGGGGACCGGGACTCCGTGGGGCTCTTCCAGCAGCGCCCCTCCCAGGGCTGGGGAACGGTCGAGCAGATCATGGACCCGGCCTACGCCACGGCCGCCTTCTACGACGGCCTCGCCGAGCTCGACTACACGACGATGTCCGTCACCGACGCCGCCCAGGCGGTCCAGCGCTCCGCGCACCCGGAGGCGTACGCCCGGCACGAGGGCCTGGCCCGGGCCTTCGCCGACAGCCTGACCG
Organism: Kocuria sp. CH-021; assembly: GCF_049716185.1. Taxonomy (NCBI): domain Bacteria; kingdom Bacillati; phylum Actinomycetota; class Actinomycetes; order Micrococcales; family Micrococcaceae; genus Kocuria; species Kocuria sp. CH-021. Next base: position 139,734 of record NZ_JBNAFK010000011.1, read on the forward strand.
GGGCCACCGAGGGCTCCCTCAACTGCGTGCTCGGCGACCCCGAGGAGCCTGGGGACCCGCGCCGGGCGGCCGCCGCGCTCGGCGACGCGTTCGGGGCGGCGGCCCCGGCACCCCGGACGGACGGGGACCGGGTGGTCGTGCCCGCGCCCGGGAAGCCGGCCGGCTGGGCGGTGGCGCACTGGGCGGTCGCGCAGGCGGACGCGCTGGGCGTCGCGGAGGTGTCCTTCGACGGGCGCAGCTGGGTGCGGGCGGACCAGCGCACCACCCGCTTCGCGCCCGCCCCGGGCTGGGTGGCCGCCGAGGAGGCGCACCCCGAGGGCGCTCCCCCCGCCGGTGACGTCGTGCTGGTCCTCGCGAGCCGCTGACGGGCCCTCCGCCGCCCGGCCGATACGCTTGGAGCATGAAGATTCTCGTGACCGGGGGAACCGGCTACATCGGCTCGCACACCGTCCTCGCCCTGCTGGAGGCGGGGCACGACGTCGTCGTGATGGACAACCTCGCGAACTCCTCGCGGACCTCGCTGGAGCGCGTCGAGGACCTCGCCGGACGGTCCGTGGAGGCGTTCGCCGAGGTGGACCTCCTGGACCCCGCGGGACTCGGCGCGCTGTTCGCGGAGCACCGCCCGGAGGCCGTGATCCACTTCGCGGGGCTCAAGGCCGTCGGCGAGTCGGCGGAGAAGCCCCTCTGGTACTACCGCACCAACGTGGCCGGCACCCTCAACCTGCTGGACGCCATGGAGGCCCACGGCTGCCGGTCCATCGTGTTCTCCTCGTCGGCCACGGTCTACGGCGCCCCCGAGGAGATGCCGCTGACCGAGAAGCAGCCCATGGACGCGCAGAACCCGTACGGGCGGACCAAGGAGCACATCGAGGACATGCTCGTGGACCTCGCCGCGGCGGACCCGTCCTGGAGCGTGGCCCTGCTGCGCTACTTCAACCCGGTCGGCGCCCACGAGTCCGGCCGGATCGGCGAGGACCCCACGGGCGTGCCGAACAACCTGCTGCCGTTCATCGCGCAGGTGGCCGTGGGCCGGCGCGAGAAGCTCCGGGTCTTCGGCGCGGACTACCCGACCGCGGACGGGACGGGCGTGCGCGACTACATCCACGTGGTGGACCTCGCCGACGGGCACCTCAGGGCCCTCGACCACCTCGCCCGGCACGGCGGGGTGCACACGTGGAACCTGGGCACGGGCCGGGGCTACTCGGTGCTCGAGGTGCACGCCGCCTTCGAGCGGGCCTCCGGGCGCAGCGTCCCCTACGAGGTCGTGGCCCGGCGCCCCGGCGACGCCGCGGTGTCCTACGCCGATCCGTCCACGGCCCTGGCCGAGCTGGGCTGGTCCGCCGACCGGGACCTCGACACGATGTGCCGGGACCACTGGAACTGGCAGCGGAGCAATCCCGAGGGCTACGCCGCGGGCGCCTGAGCCCCGGGGTCCTGGGTGCCGGGGTTCACCAGCCCCGGGGCCGGACCACGTTGGCCGGGGCGCCGGCGAACAGGGCGGCCACGCGCCGCTCGTCGTGGCCGGCAATGCCCGTGCCCACCCGAGTGAGCCAGAACGTCAGCTCCGGGTGCTCCCGGGCGAAGGCCACGAACGCCGCGGCCTCCCGCTCGAGCTCGGCGAACCCGCTCATGCTGTCGATCGCGTACGAGCGGCCCTGCAGGCCGTGCCCCTGCCCCATGACGGCGCCGAAGCGCTCGACGGCCGTGCGCGCCGCCCCCGCGCCGTGGGCGCCGCGGGCGTTGGAGCCGAAGACGAAGACGTCGTCCGGGCCGAGCTCGGTGATCCGGTCGGGGGTGTGCCGCTGCTCGTCCATGGCCCCCACGCTACCGGTGCGGGCCCCGGAACGACGGACGCCGGGCCCGTGCCCCGAAAGGGGACGGGCCCGGCGTCCGTGCCGGGAGCGGTCGGCTCAGCGCTGCGGGTAGTGCCGCTCGCCCTCGCCCACGTAGAGCTGGCGCGGGCGGCCGATCTTGGTCTCCGGGTCCTCGATCATCTCCCGCCACTGGGCGATCCAGCCGGGGAGCCGGCCGATCGCGAACAGCACGGTGAACATCTTCTCCGGGAAGCCCATCGCCTTGTAGATGAGGCCCGTGTAGAAGTCGACGTTGGGGTAGAGCTTGCGCTCCACGAAGTAGTCGTCGGCGAGGGCCTTCTCCTCGAGCCGCATGGCGATCTCGAGCTGCTGGTCGTTGCCGCCGAGCTTCTCGAGGATGTCGTGGGCGTAGTCCTTCACGATCCGGGCCCGCGGGTCGTAGTTCTTGTAGACCCGGTGGCCGAAGCCCATGAGCCGAGCGCCGGACTCCTTGTTCTTGACCTGCTCCATGAAGTCCTCGGGCTTGACGCCCTCCTTCTGGATCCGGTTCAGCATCGCGAGCACGGCCTCGTTGGCCCCGCCGTGCAGCGGGCCGTAGAGCGCGTTGATGCCGGCGGAGACCGAGGCGAACATGTTGGCGTGGGAGGAGCCCACGAGCCGGACGGTCGAGGTGGAGCAGTTCTGCTCGTGGTCGGCGTGCAGCATGAGCAGCACGTCGAGGGCCTTCGCCATCGTCGGGTCGATCTCGTAGTCCTCGGCCGGCACGCCGAAGCACATGCGGAGGAAGTTCTCCGTGTAGTTGAGGTCGTTCTGCGGGTAGAGCATGGGCTCGCCCTTGGACTTCTTGAAGGCGTAGGCGGCCAGCGTGGGCACCTTCGCGAGCAGCCGGATGGTGGAGATCTCCACCTGCTCCTGGTCGAAGGGGTCCAGGGAGTCCGCGTAGAACGTGGACAGCGCCGAGACCGCCGAGGACAGCACGGGCATGGGGTGGGCGTTGCGCGGGAAGCCGTTGAAGAAGCTCTTGAGGTCCTCGTGGACCATGGTGTGGCGGCGGATCCGGGTGTCGAACTCGGCGAGCTCCGCCGGCGAGGGGAGCTCGCCGTAGACCAGGAGGTAGGCGGTCTCGATGAAGCTCGAGTGCTGGGCCAGCTCCTCGATCGGATAGCCCCGGTACCGGAGGATGCCGTTGTTGCCGTCGATGTAGGTGATGGCGGAGCGGGCGTTGGCGGTGTTCATGAACCCGGGGTCGAAGGCGACGTTGCCCGTCTCCTTGAGCATGTTCGTGATCGCGTACCCGCGGTTGCCCTCGGTGGCCTCCTGGATGGGCAGCTCGAGCGGGCTGCCGTTCCCGTAGTCGAGCCGGGCCGTCCCGGTCTTCTGTGCAGACTCAGTCATGTTCGTCCTCCGCGAGTGGATGTCGGTGTCCGGTGCCCGTGGTCGCCGTGCCGGGCGCCGCCGGTGGCGCAGCACGGCCGTGTCGTCGGACACAGCGATCGTCAGGGTCCAACCTACCTGCTCCGTCCGCACCGGGACCAATCCCGGAGCCGCCGGGAACCGTGTCAGGCGGCGCCGAGCCGCGCCACGGCGGCGTCGATGCGCTCGTCGTCGGCGGTGAGGGCGAGGCGCACGTAGCCCTCGCCGGCCGTCCCGTAGAAGACCCCGGGACCCACCACGACGCCCCGCTCGGCGAAGCGCTGCACCGTGGTCCAGGTGTCCTCCCCGGCCGTGCACCACAGGTAGAGCCCCGCCTCCGAGTGCTCGACGCGCAGCCCGAAGGCCTCGGCCGCGGGCACGAGCCGCTCCCGGCGGGACCGGTAGAGCGCCTTCTGGGCGGTGACGTGGGCGTCGTCCCCCAGGGCGACGCGCATGGCCTCCTGGATCGGGGCGGGCACGATCATCCCGGCGTGCTTGCGGGAGTTGACCAGGCTCGCCATGAGCCGGGCGTCGCCGGCGAGGAACGCGGCCCGGTAGCCGGCCGCGTTCGACTGCTTCGACAGCGAGTACGCGGACAGCAGCAGGGAGTGGTCCCCGCCGCTGACCCGGGGATCGAGCACCGAGGGCACCGGGGTGCCCCCCTGCTGCACGTCCCAGGTCCCCCAGCCGAGCTCGGCGTAGCACTCGTCGGAGGCGACCACGGCCCCGAGGGCACGCGCCTGGTCGACCGCGCGGCGCAGCGACTCCGCGTCCCGGACGATGCCGGTGGGGTTGGCGGGCGAGTTCAGCCACACCATGCGCACGCGGGAGCGCACGTCGTCGTCGAGCTCGTCGAGGTCGTCCGCCGCCACGGCCTCGGCGCCCGCCAGCTCCGCGCCGATGTCGTAGGTGGGATAGGCCACCGTGGGGCGCACGAGGACGTCACCGGCGCGCAGGCCCAGCAGCAGCGGGAGCCAGGCGACCAGCTCCTTGGAGCCGACCGTGGGCATGACCGCGGCGGGGTCCAGGCCGGGCACGCCGCGCCGTCGGGCGTACCACGCGACGACGGCCTCGCGCAGGGCGGGGGTGCCGTGGGTGGTCGGATAGCCGTGGGCGTCGGCGGCCGCGGCCAGCGCGTCCTGGACGACCAGCGGCGTGGGGTCCACGGGCGTGCCGATGGACAGGTCCACGACCCCGTCCGGGTGCTCCGCGGCGACGGCCCGGTACGGCGCCATCGTGTCCCACGGGTAGTCGGGCAGGGCGAGGCCGAAGGACCGGTCCGCCTGCGTCACAGGGCGACGTCCTGGTTCTGCGGGGGCAGGGCCGCGATCATGGGGTGGTCGGTGTGCGTGTTGCCGAGCTTCGCGGCGCCGCCGGGCGAGCCGAGATCGTCGAAGAACTCGACGTTCGCCTTGTAGTAGTCGGCCCACTCGTCGGGGGTGTCGTCCTCGTAGTAGATGGCCTCGACGGGGCACACGGGCTCGCACGCGCCGCAGTCCACGCACTCGTCGGGGTGGATGTAGAGCGAGCGCTCCCCCTCGTAGATGCAGTCGACGGGGCACTCCTCGACGCAGGCCTTGTCCTTCACGTCGACACAGGGCTGGGCGATGACGTAGGTCACGGCGGTTCGAACCTTTCTCCTGGGTTGCTCCGACCAGTCTAGCCACGGCGTCCTGGCTAGGATGACAGCCATGGAGCATCCGACATCCGGCTCAACATCACCGGCCGGGACGTCGTCCTCGGCGCTGGCCCTGCTCGCCGGCCTGGCTCCCGGTGCGCGGGTGAGCGTGCGCTACGCGCTGCCGGCCGACGACGCCTCCGGGCTGCCGCTCACCGACGCCCTGGGCGAGCTGCTGGCGGCGGACGAGGAGTCCGTCACGGTGCGGACCCGCCGCGGGGACGTGCTGATCGGCGCCGGCGCGGTGCGCGCCGCCCGGGTGGTCCCGCCGGCCCCGCCGCGGCGCCGGCCGCGGCGGGACTGAGCAGCACCGGGGCTCAGACGGCGCGGGCCGGCCGCCGGGTGCGCAGCCAGCGGGCCGTGACCAGCACGGAGAGCAGGGTCACCGCGAACACCAGGACGAACCACGCGAGGCCGAGCAGGCCCACGGGCGTGCCGGGGTCCGTCACCACGATCACAGAGCCGTCCCCGCCGTAGGCGAAGAGCCAGGAGACGAGGTAGCCGATCAGCCCCGGCACGGCGGCGGCCCACACGCGGCGGGTGGCGGTGCCGACCCACAGGGACACGCTGAGCAGCAGGGCGGTCGCGAAGAGCAGGCCCCAGGGCAGCCACCACCCGGCGCCCGAGGACCAGACGGCGCTGTGCAGCACGGTGGCCACGGACGCGGCCACCGCTCCCGCCGCCACGGACGTCACGAGGGCCGAGAGCACGGAGGCCGGGGCGTGCCCGGGCGCCTCCTCGTCCTCCGGGACGACCGCGTCCGGGTCCCCGGCGAGCAGCCGGTAGGTCTCCAGGGCGCTGAAGGGCTGCCACACCCCGTTGGAGAGGGCGAAGCGCGCACCGTCCTCCGCCAGCACCAGCTGGGTGGCGTGGGCGGCCATGGCCGACCGCTTGCGCTCGGCGGAGCCGTGCACCGCGGCCTGCGGCCGGGGGTCGCCGGGGCGGGCCTCGCCCTCGACCGCCCACACGAGGGGGGTGCCCCAGGGCTCGGCGGCCGCCCCGTCGGCGTCCGTCCCCGGGCGGGCGGCGAGCTCGGCGCCGCGCCGGGCGACGGCGGAGGTCCGGACGTGGTCGGGGTGGCCGTAGCCGCCGTCGTCGTCGTAGGTCACGAGCACGTGCGGGCGCACGGCCCGGACCGCGGCCGCGACGTGCGCGGCGGCCTCGTCGGCGGCGGCCGCGGTGAGGCTGTGCGGCGAGGAGTCCTCGGCGGGGGCGGCCCGCCCGTCGGCGCCCCAGGACATGCCCGAGTCGTGGTAGTGGCCGGTGCCGCCGGCGAAGCCCACGGCCGGGTCGAGGGCGGGGGGCTCCCCCGCGAAGAAGCGGTCGGCCACGCCCAGGCGGGCCGCGGCGTCGTGGAGCTCGCCGACGCGGTAGCGGCCCAGGGCCGTGCCGTCGTCGGAGCATCCGGCGCGGCCCACCTCGAGCGCGTGCAGCGGCTCGGGGATGACCTCGCCGCGCTCGCCGCGGGTCATGGTGAGCAGCACGACCTGCGCGCCCAGCTGCGCGTACCGGCCCATGGTGGCCCCGGTGGCGATGGACTCGTCGTCGGGGTGGGCGTGCACGAACAGCAGCCGGGCGTCCTCCGGGCGCAGGCCCGGGGGCAGCAGCCCCGGCAGGGCGTCCTCGCGCACGAGGGCGCCCTGCTCGGGGTAGTACGGGACGGGCTGCTGGGTCACGGCCGGGCCTGCTGCACGGTGCTGCTGCGGGCCGGGATCAGGCGCGGGCCCGGGCCCGGTTGGCCTTCATCCGCTCGTTGGCGTCGAGGATCACCTTGCGGATGCGGATCGCGTCCGGGGTGACCTCCACGCACTCGTCCTCGCGGGCGAACTCGAGGGACTCCTCGAGGGTCAGCTTGCGCGGGGGCGTGAGGTTCTCGAAGGTGTCGGAGGAGGCCGCCCGCATGTTGGTGAGCTTCTTCTCCTTCGTGATGTTCACGTCCATGTCGTCGGCGCGGGAGTTCTCGCCCACGATCATGCCCTCGTAGACCTCGGAGGTGGGCTCCACGAAGAAGGAGCCGCGCTCCTGCAGGTTGATCATGGCGAACGGGGTGACCACGCCGGAGCGGTCGGCGATCATCGAGCCGTTGGTGCGGTACTCGATGTCCCCGGCCCACGGCTCGTAGCCGTCGGCGTAGGAGGACGCGATGCCGGCGCCGCGGGTCTCGGTGAGGAACTTGGTGCGGAAGCCGATGAGGCCGCGGGCGGGGACCTTGAACTCCATCCGCACCCAGCCGGTGCCGTGGTTGGCCATGGCCTCCATGCGGCCCTTGCGCCCGGCCATCAGCTGGGTCACGGCGCCGAGGAACTCGTCCGGCACGTCGATGGTCATGTGCTCGTAGGGCTCGTGCACCTTGCCGTCGACGGTCTTCGTCACGACCTGGGGCTTGCCGGCGGTCAGCTCGAAGCCCTCGCGGCGCATCTGCTCCACGAGGATGGCCAGGGCCAGCTCGCCGCGGCCCTGCACCTCCCAGGCGTCGGGGCGCTGGGTGGGGAGCACCTTGAGCGAGACGTTGCCGACGAGCTCCTTGTCGAGGCGGTCCTTGACCTGGCGGGCGGTGACCTTGGTGCCCTTGGCGCGGCCGGCCAGCGGGGAGGTGTTGATCCCGATGGTCATGGAGATCGCCGGGTCGTCCACGGTGATCAGGGGCAGGGGCTGCGGGTTCTCCGGGTCGGTGAGGGTCTCGCCGATGGTGATCTCCTCGATCCCGGCCACGGCCACGATCTCACCGGGGCCGGCGGACTCGGCGGGGACGCGGTCCAGGCCCTTGGTGGCCAGCAGCTCGGAGATCCGCACGTTCTTGAGCTCGCCGTTCGCCCGCGCCCAGGCCACGGTCTGGCCCTTCCTGAGGGTGCCGTTGAAGATGCGCAGCAGGGCGAGGCGGCCCAGGAACGGGGAGGCGTCCAGGTTGGTGACGTGCGCCTGGAGCACGCCCTCGGGGTCGTAGGAGGGCGCGGGGACGTGCTTGATGATCGTCGCGAACAGCGGCTCGAGGTCCTCGTTGTCCGGCAGGCCGCCGTTCTCGGGCTGCGTGAGGGAGGCCCGGCCGTCACGGCCCGCGGCGTAGACCACGGGCACGTCCAGGACGGCGTCCAGGTCGAGGTCCGGCTCGTCCTCGGAGATGTCCGAGGCCAGGCCCAGCAGCAGGTCCATGGACTCGTGCACGACCTCCTCGATCCGGGCGTCCGGGCGGTCGACCTTGTTGACCACGAGGATCACGGGCAGCTTGGCCTCGAGGGCCTTGCGCAGCACGAAGCGGGTCTGCGGCAGCGGGCCCTCGGAGGCGTCCACGAGCAGCACGACGCCGTCGACCATGGACAGCCCGCGCTCGACCTCGCCGCCGAAGTCGGCGTGGCCGGGGGTGTCGATGACGTTGATGGTGATGGTCTCCCCCTCGGCGGAGGGACCGTCGTAGAACACCGTGGTGTTCTTGGCGAGGATCGTGATCCCCTTCTCGCGCTCCAGGTCACCGGAGTCCATCACGCGCTCCTCGACCTCACCGTGGGAGGAGAACGCGTGCGTCTGCTGGAGCATCGCGTCCACGATGGTGGTCTTGCCGTGGTCGACGTGGGCCACGATGGCCACGTTGCGGAGGTCGGCGCGCTGGGCGGTGGTGGAGGTGACAGGCATACGCGTGGGTCTCTCTTCGGGTGGAGATGCGGGGGGAGGTGCAGCCCTCCCGATGGGTGCGGCCGGGGCGCCGCCGCGCACCCGGAGGGACCCGGGCGGGAGCGCCCGCACAGCGGGCCGTCGACCATTCTACCCCGCGGGACCGCCCGGACGGCACCCCGGACGGCTGTGACCCCGCCGACCCGCCGTCCCCGGGCGCGGTGCGGCGCCCGGCGGCGCGCTCAGGCCCGGTGCTCCAGCGCCGCCCGGACCGTCGCGGGGGGCGGATTGGTGTGCGGGACGCCGTCGAGCACGACGGTCGGCACGGTGGCGTCGCCCCCGTTGACGGAGCGGACGTAGGCGGCGGCCTCCGGGTCCGCCCAGATGTCGACCCAGCGCGCGCGCCGGGCGAGGGAGCCGAGGGAGGCCCGCAGGCGCAGGCAGTACCCGCAGCCGGGACGGTAGTACACGGTCACGGCGTCCGGGGCCGCACCCCGGCGCGGGAACACCAGCGGGGAGCACACCGCCACGCCCGCGGCCCCGGCGAGCAGGACGATCCCCGCCTCGCCCGGCTCTCCGCGCCCGAGCCGGACGGCCACGGCGGCGCCGGTTACGAGCAGGACCAGCACCGCGAGCCACCAGCTGCGCACGGAGCCCCGGCTCACCAGGAGGGCAGCACCGGCAGCGGGCCGTCGGCCTCGACGTTCTCGTCGTCGCCGCGGGCCAGCCACCCGAGCAGGCCCTCCCGGTCGGACTCCACGCGCAGGGCGCCGTCGCCGATCACCCACTCGTCGCGCTCCTCGGTCACCAGCGTCATGCCGGGGGCCCCCTTGGCCCGCATGGTGCGCACGGCCGCCTCGAGGGCGTTGAGCAGCGAGTCGGGATCGGCCTCCTCGATGGTCCAGGCGGTGTCGAGGTCGTGGTGGTGGACGACGACCTCGGCGATGCGCAGCGCCACGATGGAGGTCGCGGGGATCTGCTTGCCGTGCAGGTGCACCTCCTCGACCGCGAGCTCCCCCGCCAGCCGCTGGGACTGCTCGGCGAAGTAGGCCGCGGACTCGCGCGCCCGCTCGAGCAGCTCCTCCCGGGGCAGGTCCGCCAGCTCGGCGATCTCCTGGTTGCGGGCCTCGGGGGACGCGTAGGGGGCCTGCTCCTCTCCGGTGACGGCCCAGTCGATGAGGTTGACGAGCGCGCGCCCGTTGGACGCGAGGTGGGCGACGACGTCGGCGCGGCGCCACCCGTCGCACAGCGAGGGGGCGGCCAGCTCGTCGTCGGACAGGGACGCGGCGGTGGCCAGGAACATCTCGGTCTCGCGGCCGAGGCGGGAGAGGTCCGAGTGCAGGCGGGCGGGATTGATCATGGCCTCACCCTACCGAGGGCCGGGTGAGCCGGACCACCTCCCGGGCCTCCGGACCCATACCGGGTTCGTCTCGGCTCAGAGCGCCGGCAGCCGCGCGAAGGCCCGTTCGGCGGCCCGGCGGCGCGCGGGCGAGAGCTCCTCGAACGGGTCGAGCACGAGCGCGGGCCCCCCGGCGCGGCGGGCGCGCCCCCAGGTCCCCACGATCCGCCCGCCGGCCACGACGGTGGGCTTGAAGACGCCGTTGCCGCCGGGGACGATGCTGCTCGCCCGCTCCGGGGCCAGCACGTGGGACCGGTCCCCGTAGCCCAGGACGAACTCGTCGAAGGGCGGCAGCAGGAAGACCCCGGCGGCCCGCCGGTCGCCGGGGGCGGGGCCGTCCAGCACCTCGGGGGCGCACCACAGCTCGCGCCCGGCGCGGTCGTGCACGGCCACGACACCGTCCAGGCCGGCCAGGGCCTCGCGCACCGCGGAGCGCGGCAGGGCCGCCCACCGGGCGGCGTCCGCCACGGAGGCCGGGCCGTGGCCGCGCAGGTACCGGCGGACCCAGCGCGCGACGACGGGCGGGGCGCCGCCGGCGCCCGCCCCGGGCCCGGCCGCCCCCTCCCCGGCCGCTCCCTCCCCCGCCGCCGGGATCCAGTCCGCCACGGGGACCACGAGCTGGTCCCGCGCGTCCGCGCTCAGCGGGCCCATGCACAGGGTCGCGTCCAGGTGCAGGGCGAGCATCAGGTGGTAGCCCCGGCCCGGCTCCCCCAGCAGCCCGGCCTCCTCCCACGCGGCGTGCAGGCGCTCGCGGGGCTGCGGGCCGTGGCGCAGCGCGGCGAGCGCGGCCTCCCGCGCCGCGTCCAGCCGCTCGTCGATGCCCAGAGCGCGGCGGCGGGCCGCCGTCGAGGCGACGGTGCGGGGACCCAGCACCGCCAGCCAGTCCCGCAGCTCCTCGGCGGGCACCAGGTGCAGGGTCCCGCGCATCGGCCAGGTGCGCACGATCCGGCCGTCGTCGAAGGCCTGCCGCAGGCCGGCGGACCCGCCGGCCCGCCGCAGGCCGACCGAGACCAGGGCGCCGGGCAGGTCCTGCGCCTGGACGGCCCCGAGAGCGCGCACCACGTCCTCGGGCGCCACGTCCTCGGGCCGCACGAGCCCGTGGGCGACGAGCCGCGCGAGACCGATCTCGCGGTCGGTCAGGACGGCCGGGGCGGTCACTGCAGGGCCCGTCCCCGCTGCTCGGGCAGCGCGAACGCGGAGAGCGCCGCCACGAGGAAGGCCGCGCCGAACACGGCGAAGACGGTCACCACGTCGTAGTCCTCCCCGCCGAGCGCGAGCAGCACCGGCACGGCGAGGGGCGCCAGGATCGAGGCGATCCGGCCGAAGGCGGCCGCCGCCCCGGTCCCGGTCCCGCGCAGCGCGGTGGGATAGAGCTCCGGGCCGATCGCGTAGAGCGCGCCCCACGCGCCCAGGTTGAAGAAGGACAGAGCCATGCCGGAGCCGATCACCTGCCACGGGAGCACGATGCTGCCCATCGACACGATCCCGAACAGCACGGCGCTCAGCGCGGAGCCCCCGAGGAACACGGCCAGGGTGATCCGCCGGCCCCAGACCTCGATGAGCCAGGCGGCCGCGGCGTAGCCGGGGAGCTGGGCGAGGGTGATGACCAGGACGTAGCCGAAGGACGTCGTCAAGGTGAGGCCCTGCTGGAGCAGGAGCGTGGGCAACCAGGTGAACGCCCCGTAGTAGGCGAAGTTGATGCAGAACCAGACGGTCCACAGCGCCGCCGTGCGCCTCCGCAGCGCCCGGCTCCAGATCCCGGCCCGCCCCGTGACGCGGACCGGCGGGGACTGCTCGGCGGCCCGGGCCTGCTCCGTGGTCTCGGCCCGGGAGCGGCCCAGGGGCCGGGCGCCCTCGAACGCGCGCACCGCGGCCTCCGCCTCGTCCGTCCGGCCCCGGTGCTCGAGGAAGCGCACGGACTCCGGCAGGGCCCGGCGCACCACCACGGCGTAGAGGGCCGGGACGAGACCCACGACCAGCGCCCAGCGCCAGCCGTCCGGGGAGGAGGGCACCACGAAGTAGCCCACGAGCGCGGCGAGGACCCAGCCGACGGCCCAGAAGGACTCGAGGACCACCACCACGCGCCCGCGGATCCGGCGGGGGGCGTACTCGGAGACGAGGGTCGAGGCCACGGGCAGCTCGGCGCCGAGGCCGAGGCCCACCACGAAGCGCAGGACCACGAGCGCGGCGAGGGAGCCGGCGAGCGCGGACGCGCCGGTGGCCAGGCCGTAGACCAGCAGGGTCAGGGCGAAGACCTGGCGCCGGCCGAGCCGGTCGGCCAGGAGCCCGCCGAGGCTGGCGCCCACGGCCATGCCCACGAAGCCGATCGAGGCGAGCAGGGACAGCTCCCCGGAGCCCAGGCCCCACTCCTGGGCGAGCGCGGCCATCACGAACGAGATGAGGCCCACGTCCATGGCGTCCAGGGCCCAGCCGACGCCGGAGCCCACGAGCAGCTTCCGGTGCTCGGTGGTGAAGGGCAGCCGGTCCAGCCGCTGGGACCGCGTCAGCACGGACCCGGCGCCGCCGGGCCGCTCGCTCTCCTGCATGCTCCGGTCCTTCCCTCGCCGCCCCGTGCTGCGACCACTGTAGGCGCTCGGCGGACCGGGCGCCGCCGGGCGGACCGGCGCATGCCGTCCCGGCCCCGCCCGGGCTCCGCCGCGCCCCTAGACTGGAGGGGTCCCCACCCACCGGCCCGGCGAGGGAGCCTGCTGTGACAACGGTCGCCGTGTACCTGGTCGTCGCCTTCGGCGCCGGCGCCCTCGCGGTCCTGCTCCGGCTGCCGCCCCTGGTGGGCTTCCTGGCCGCGGGCTTCGTGCTCAACGGCCTGGGCGTGGAGCGGCTCCCCGAGCTCGACCAGCTGGCCGACGTCGGGGTGACCCTGATGCTGTTCGGCATCGGCCTCAAGCTCGACGCCCGCTCGCTGCTGCGCAAGGAGATCTGGGGGACCGCCGGGATCCACATGGTCCTCAGCACGGCCCTCGGAGCGGGGTTCCTGGGCGTGCTCATGCTGGTGGGACTGCAGCTGCCGGGCGAGAACCTCCGCGCGCTGCTGCTGGCCGGATTCGCTCTGTCCTTCTCCAGCACCGTGCTGGTGTTCAAGGTGCTCGAGGAGCGCAGCGAGACCACGTCCCTCTACGGGCGCGTGGCGATCGGCATCCTCATCATCCAGGACATCGCCGCCGTCGCGTTCATCACGGTCACGAGCGAGCACCCCCCGAGCCCGTGGGCCGCGGCCCTGCTGCTGCTGCTCCCGGCGGCGTGGCTGTTCCGCCGGATCTGGGACCGGATCGGGCACGGGGAGCTGCAGGCCCTGTTCGGGATCGTCATGGCCCTGGTGCCCGGCTACATCGCCTTCTCCTCGGTGGGCCTCAAGGGGGATCTCGGGGCGCTGCTGGTCGGCATGCTCCTGGCCTCGCACGCCAACGCCGGGGAGCTGTCCCGCACCCTGTTCACCCTCAAGGACCTCCTGCTGGTCGCCTTCTTCGTCTCGATCGGCTTCCACGGGATGCCGACCCTCGAGATGGTCACCATGGGCGCGCTGCTGCTGGCCCTCCTCCCGGTCCAGGCGATGCTGTTCGTGCTCCTGCTCTGGGGGTTCGGGCTGCGCCGACGCACGTCGCTGCGGACCGGCCTGGCCCTGGGCAACCACTCCGAGTTCGCCCTGATCCTGGGGGCCATCGGGGTCTCGGCCGGGATGTTCGACGAGGACTGGCTGGTGATGCTCTCCGTGGCGGTCGCCCTGAGCTTCGTGGTCTCGGCCCTCGTCAACCGGCGCGGCTCCTCCCTGACCAGCGTCCTCGCCCGGCGGCTGCCGGAGCACCCCGACGAGAAGCTGCACCCGGAGGACCGCCCCATCGACATCGGCCACGCCGAGGTCCTGGTGCTCGGCATGGGCCGGGTGGGGCAGGCGGCCTACCGGGAGCTCGCCGACGAGCACGGATTCGCCGTGGTGGGCATCGAGAACGCCACGGACCGTGTGGCGCGGCTGCAGTCGCAGGGCTTCGACGTCCAGGAGGCCGACGCGACCGACCAGGAGTTCTGGGAACGGGTGATCGCGACCGGCCACGTGCGGATCGCGGTACTGGCCATGCCCTTCCACGGCTCCATCCTCGTGGCCCTGCGCCAGCTCACGGAGTCGGGGTTCGCGGGGGCCGTGGCCGCCGTGGCCCAGTACGACGACGAGGTGCAGGAGCTGCGCGGGCACGGGGTCCGCACGGTCTTCAACCTCTACAGCGGTGCCGGCCTCGCCCTGGCCGCGGAGACCGTCGAGGCGCTCGGCAACCGCTCCGACTGACCGCCGGGCGCCCCGGCCCGGCCCGGGCGGCGGCCCGCTCCCCGGCGCGGCGGGCTAGGCTCGCGGCATGAGGGCCCGGATCGACCGCTATCTGCTCAACGTCGCGGGACCCCGCCGCACCCCCGCCCTCAACCGGCACCTCGCCTACCTGCTCGCGCTGGTGGCCGGGGTGCTCAACTCCGTGGGATTCGTGGCCGTGGCCGTGTACACCTCCCACATGACGGGGCTCACCGCGATGGTGGCCGACCACCTCGTGCTGGGCGACCTGCGGCTCGTGGCGCTCGGCGCGCTGGCCGTGGCCGCGTTCACGGGCGGGGCCGCGTGCTGCGCGCTGATGTTCAACTGGGCGCGGCGCCGCGGGCTGCACAGCCGCTACGCCAACGTCCTGCTGCTGGAGGGCCTGCTCATGCTCGGCTTCGGCCTGCTGGCGGAGAGCCTGACCTGGGAGCACCGGGACCTGCTGTTCGTCCCGGTGCTCGCCTTCACCATGGGGCTGCAGAACGCGGTCATCACCAAGATCTCGGGCGCCACGATCCGCACCACCCACGTGACGGGCATGGTCACGGACATCGGCATCGAGCTCGGCAAGTTCCTCTACCGCAACCGGCTCGCGGACGCGGACCCGGTGACCGGCGACGCCGGGAAGCTCAGGCTGCTGGCCGCGCTCGTGGGACTCTTCTTCGCCGGCGGGGTGCTCGGGGCCCTGGGCTACCTGGCGATGGGCTTCCCGGTCCTCGTGCCCACCGCGCTCGCCCTGCTCGTGGCGGCGTGGCGCCCGCTCGCCGCGGACCTGGGCTTCCGCCGCTCCCCCGCCGCCTGAGCCCCGGCCCGGGGCTCGGGCGGCTCACGCGCCCCGCTGCACGGCCTTGCACAGCTGGACCAGCCGGCTGATCTCCCGGTGCGCGGCGCCGGTGGGGCGGAGGATCTCGTCCCGGGCCGCCACCGTGCACCGGACGAGCGTCCACGCCCGGAGCCGCTCCTCGTCGGCGCCGGCCGCCAGGACGAGGGCCTCCATCCGGTCCGCCAGGGCCGCGGCCAGCGCCCCGCCGCGGCCGGCCTCCTCCGCGCGGTGCCACAGGGCTGGGACCAGCGCGAACTCCGGGGTCCCGACCACCGCGTCGGCCCCCGTGGCCAGCCACGGGGCGCGCGCCGACGCGCGCACGGCCCCGTAGTGCAGGTCCTGGTGCACGAGCGCCGCGTCCAGGTCGTCGCGCCGGAGCCGCTCGAGGCTCTTGACGGCCTGCAGGCGGAAGCGGCGCGGGAACCGGGCGTCCAGCTCCGCGGCCCCCGCCAGCTCCGCCTGCCACCGCCGGGCCGTCCCCGACAGGCGCGGGAACGGGGGCCGCGGCGGCCGGGCGAGGACGCGGGTCAGCTCGCCGAGCACGCGGCAGGCCTCCAGGACCGGCAGGGCGTGCAGGTCCCGGTCGGCGGTGCGCTCGAGCAGCAGCGCCCGGTCCGCCGGCTCCGCCCGGAGCAGCCGCACGGCCCCGCGGCCGGCCCACACGCGCAGGGCCAGGTGCTCGTGCTCGGCGCCGGGCCGCGGCGGGGCCAGCCGCAGCACGGCCGGTTCCCCGGCGCGGGTGCGCACCGGCTGGACCAGGGCCCCGTCGTCGTCCCGCGCGGGCCCGTCGGGGACCAGCTCCCACGCGGCCGTGTACCGGTCGGCGAGGAGGGCCGGCGGGCGGCCGTGCGCTCCCGCGGTGCTTCCGGTGGACGTCGTCATCCGGCCATTGTGGCCCACCGCCGGGCGGCGGCCGGGGGCGCCCGTCCCGTTCGCTAGACTGCGAGCGCCCCACCCCGGTCAGGAACGGAGTCGACCCGCCCGTGAACGAGCTGCTGTTCGCCTTCGGCCTGACGCTGTTCGCGGGTCTGGCCACCGGGGCGGGCGCCTTCCTGTCCCTGGTCACCCGGCGCACGGACGCGAAGTTCCTGGCGGTGAGCCTCGGCTTCTCGGCCGGCGTGATGATCTACGTGTCCATGATCGAGATCTTCGTCAAGGCCCAGGTCGCCCTGGTCGCGGAGCTCGGGGAGCGCTCCGGGGCGTGGGCCACGGCGGGCGGGTTCTTCGGGGGCATCGCCCTGATCGCGGTGATCGACCGGCTCGTGCCCGCCCGGGCCAATCCGCACGAGTACCCGCACGACGACGCCGGACGGCAGCGCCGGCTCATGCGGATGGGCACGATGACCGCGGTGGCGATCGCGATCCACAACTTCCCCGAGGGCTTCGCGACCTTCGTGGTGGCCATGCAGGAGCCGTCCGTGGCGATCCCGGTGGTGGTGGCCATCGCCCTGCACAACATCCCCGAGGGGATCTCCGTGGCGGTGCCGATCTACCACGCCACGGGCAACCGCCGGAGGGCGTTCCGCTGGGCGTTCCTCTCGGGCCTCGCGGAACCGGTCGGCGGGGTGCTCGGGTACCTCGTCCTGCGGCCGTTCCTCGACGACGTCGTCTTCGGCGTGGTGTTCGCGGGCGTGGCCGGGATCATGGTCTTCATCTCCCTGGACAAGCTGCTGCCCACGGCCCAGGAGTACGGCGAGCACCACCTGTCGGTCTACGGGCTGGTGGCCGGGATGGCGGTCATGGCCGTGAGCCTGCTCCTCTTCGTCTGAGCCGCCCGCCGCGGCCGGTCACGGGAGCGGCCGGGCGGGCAGGAGGCCCGCCGCCCGTCCCGCCTCGGCGAACGCGGCGGCCAGGCCCGCCCGGGACGCGTGGGCGTTGAGCCCGCTGGGGCTGGGCAGCGCCCAGAGCTGCGCCCCGGCCAGGTCCCGGTCCTGGCGCCCGAGCGCGGCCCTCGGCTCCGCGAAGGCGTGCCGGTAGGCGGTGACGCCGGCGACCGCGACGACGGCGGGGCGCAGCTCGGCCACCAGCTCGGCCAGCCGCTGCCGGCCGGCCACGAACTCGGCCGGGTCCAGCTCGTCGGCCCGGGCCGTGGCCCGGCGCACCAGGTTCGTGATGCCGAGGCCCCGGTCCAGCACGTGCTGCCGGTCCTCCGCGCGCATCCCGGCCGAGCAGTCCACGAGCCGGCCCGTGAGCCCGGCGTCGTGCAGGGCCGGCCAGAACCGGTTGCCGGGCCGGGCGAAGTGCGCCTGGGTGGCGGCGGCCCACAGGCTCGGGTTGATGCCGCAGATCAGCAGCCGCACGTCCGGGCCCAGCAGGTCGGGCAGGGTCGTGTTCCGGGCGGCCTCGAGGTCCGCCCGGCCGGGCCGGGCGCCGCCGGAAGCGTGCGGGGATGCCATGCCGACATGCTAGGCCCCGGCCCGGTCCGGCGGGCACCCGCCGGGCCGGGGCGGCGGACCGGCGCCTCCGCGCGGGGTCCCCCGCGGGGCCGGGGGCCGTGCGCCCCGCACGGCGACGGCCGCCCGGCTACCGTGGAGACCATGCCCCGACCGACCGAGCTCACCGTGCCCACCGAGACCGGCCCGGGACGCCTGCTGGTCTCCCCCGCCGCGGACCCCACGGCCCTGCTGTGGCTCGGGCACGGCGCGGGCGGGGGCGCCGGAGCCCCCGACCTCGCCGTGCTCGCCGAGGAGCTCCCCCGCCACGGCGTCACGGTCGTGCGCCACGAGCAGCCGTGGGTCCTGGCCGGCCGGAGGGTCGCACCGCGCCCGGCCGCCCTCGACACCGGGTGGCTGGCCGCCCTGCCGGCCGTGACCGAACTGGCCGCCGGGGTGCCCGTCGTCGTCGGGGGCCGCAGCGCGGGCGCGCGCGTGGCGTGCCGGACGGCCGGCGCGACCGGCGCGTCCGCCGTCGTCTGCCTGGCCTTCCCCCTGCACCCGCCGCGCCGGCCGGAGCGCTCCCGGGCCGAGGAGCTGCTGCGCCCGGAGGTCCCCGTGCTCGTGCTGCAGGGCACGCGGGACGCCCTCGGCACGGCGGACGAGGTCGAGGCCGCCGCGGCCGGCGCACCGGCGGTCGAGGTCGTCCCGGTGGCGGGCGCGGACCACGCCCTGAAGGTCGGCCGGTCCGGGCCCGTGGGCCAGGCGGACACGCTCGCGCTGCTCCCCGCCACGGTGCGCCGCTTCCTCGGCCGCGAGCTCCCGGCCCGCTGAGCCCCGGCGGGTCTTCAGCGCCGCGCCGACCAGGACTACGGTGAGGAGCACAGCGTCACCGCGATCCGTCCGCGACCAGGGAGAGAACCGTCATGGCCCGCACCCCAGCATCCCCCGACCCGAACCGGCCCTCCCCCGCCCCCGGGGACGAGCCGCGGAGCCCCGCGCCGGACGCCTCCGCCGCGCAGCCCCCGGCGGACGGCCGGGAACCGGCCGTCCGGCAGCGGGCCGGCACCGATCCCGCGCTGGACGAGCACCAGAAGCAGGGCGTCTCGGGGGCCATGTGGACGGCCCTGATCCTCGGCCTGCTGGTCCTGGTCCTGCTGCTGGTCTTCATCCTGCAGAACAACGTGGCGGCGGAGTTCACCTACCTGGGCTGGCAGTTCAGCCTCCCGCTCGGCGTGGCCATGCTGCTCGCGGCCGTCGCCGGCGCCCTCATCATGGGCCTCGTCGGATCCGTCCGGCTCTTCAGGCTGGGCCACCGGGTGCGCAAGCTGGAGAAGGAGCGCGCCGACATCAAGCGCGCCCTGCGCTGAGAACCCACCGGCCGGTCCGTTGCGCGGAGCCGAACAGGCAGTAGCCTGACAGCACCCCGAACGACAGGACGGACCCCATGAGCACTCCCGCACCCCCCGACGACCGACCGATGCCCGAGGAGGGCGACGAGATCGCCCCCGCGACCGTCGTCGACCTCACGGGCGGCCCCGCCCACATCACCCCCGTGCTCGTCGACGGAGAGGCCCGCTACACCGTGGACCTCCCCGACCAGCCCCTGGCCGAGGACGACGTGGCGAGCCTCGCCGTCGCGCTGCAGGTGGCGCAGTCCGGCCCCGCCGTCCTCGTGGACGTCGAGGACTACCTCGAGGCGGAGGCCCCGCCGGGAGAGGACACCGACTACCAGCTGTGAGCGGCCGGTGCGTGCGCCGCCCGTCGTCGCACGCACCGCCCGATGCCTCCCGGGCGCCGCGGGTGCGGGACAATCGTCGGGTGGACGATCTGCACGTGCCCCCGGGCCCCGGAGCGCCCCGCGGCCTCCGGGTGCCGGCGGGAGAGCTGCTCGAGCAGTTCTCCCATGCCTCGGGACCCGGCGGCCAGGGCGTCAACACCTCCGACTCGCGGGTGCAGCTCTCCCTGGACCTGGCCACGACCACCGCGCTGACCGACTGCCAGCGTGCCCTCGTGCTCGACCGGCTCGCCGGCAGACTCGCGGGCACCGTGCTCACCGTCAGCGCCGCGGAGCACCGTGCGCAGCGCCGCAACCGGAGCGCGGCGAGACAACGCCTGGCCGCCCTCCTGCGCGAGGCCCTGGTCCCGGACCCCGTCCGGCGGGCGACCCGGCCCACGAGAGGCTCACGACGGCGGCGGCTCGAGGGAAAGCGCCGCCGCTCCGAGACCAAGCAGTACCGCCGGCGGCCCGGCCCCGACTGACGTGCGGGCCGGTGCGGACGCCCGGCCTGCTCAGACGTTGAAGCGGCCTTTATGACACCCCCTGAAACTGCGCGGGCCAGGCTCAATCTCCGCGTGATCCCGGCGTTTTTCCTAGTCGTTGACGGTCGTCAATAGTCGTCCCCGGTCGGTGTCTGCGTGCACCGATCGTGCACCGATTCGTCGTTGCTAGTCGTTGTCAGCGGACAGGAAAGCGTCCCTGCTGGAGCGTGGATGCTATGGACTACTACGACTACGGCGGGCGCACCGATGAGCAACGCCGCAAGCAAGCGGAGTGGACAGAGAAGTCCAAGGAAGGCATCCGCCGCTACTGGGACAACATCACCCCCGAACAGCGCGAGGAACGCAAGCGTAAGGCGGCCGAGACGCGCAAGCGCAGCCGTGAGGCTGAAGAAGCACGCGAAGCGAGGAGACGCTCGTACCGAGAACGAGCACAGAAGGCCGCAGCCACGCGCCGCCGCAACAACGGCACAGAGCACATGAGCGCTGCCGACCTGGAGTGGTACAAGATCGTGAAGCGGCGCGAGTACCAAGTCGAATACAGGAAGCGCAAGGCTCAAGAGCGCAAGCAGCAGCGGGCGGCGGAGCGAGAGATCAGGGGGCCCAGTCAGTGGCGAAATGTCCCCGGCGACCCTAAGGGCAGCAAGCCGCATGAGTTCCGTGGCATCGAGAGCTACATCTTGCATCGGCGCAAGGAGAAGTTCTGGGCCTACGTCGATCAGTCAGGTGGGGATGAGGCGTGCTGGCCGTGGCACGGCAATTTCTACTACGACCATCATCGTGGTGAGCGCAGCAAGTACGGCGCGGCTTACTTTGATCGCGGGTACACAACTGGCGCGCATCGCGTCGCGTGGATGCTTACCCATGGCGTCTACATCCCCGGCTATCTCGTCGTCGATCACCTGTGCAACACGCCGTGGTGCGTGAACCCCGACCACCTGGAAGTCGTGACGCAGGGCGAGAACAACCGCCGCACCCATCACCGCGAGCCCGAGATCACCCGCCAGAGCACAAGCTCGGAACCTCCGTGGAATGACAGGTGGTATCCCTTCGGCCGGCGCAAGTACGACGAGAACGGGGAGCTGAAAGAGAACTACCGGGACCACGACATCGACGACGACAAGATCCCGCCGCTGCCGTTTGACCCTGACGATTACCCCGCCGATCGGCACATCCACTTCCCACGCGAGCCGCTGGAGCCTCCCAACTTCAGCTTCGGCCCTGGCGCAGTCGGTCCGGCACCACGACAAGAGCCGATCGGTGGCTATGTCAATGAAGAACCCTTGCTAGCTGATGATGAGGAGTTTTAGCCATGACTACTTCACTGCGAAACCTGGTCCGGGAAATGCCGTTCCCACTGCCCCGATGCGTTCAGCACTGGTGCGACGCCGATCTCAGATGGACAGTCGATCCGGTGCTGGCAGAGCGTATGGCCGACGAAATCGCCGCGGCCACTCTCGCTCGACGGCTGCAAGAACACGGCATCGACGTGTGAAGGGTGTTGCTGGCCCCCTCCACGGGAAGGGGCCAGCGCCCTAGCTACAGCTCCTGCAGCGGCCAGTAGGTGTCGCACTTCCCGACCTTGTCGGGGAAGGTGTGACCCTCATGCACCAACTCAGACAGTCCGGTCCCCCGGAGCTTCTTGTCGAGCACGACGTACAGGGCCGTCCGGACACACTTCTCCCCGGGCTTGTTCATCTCAAAGAGCACGTTGGTTCCTAAGGTCGATCCAGAGTGGACGACAAGGAAAGTCAAGCCAGGCCACGTAACGTGACGCAACTCGCCAGCGACAGTGGGGCATCTGGCCCCGCTCCCGCGCTAGGCTAGCGATGTCTTGAACCGCCAAGTTTAGACATCGAAGCCAGCCTCCTTGCCAAGAGCATCGAGGTTGGCTTTCGCCTTTTCGATGCCCTTGCATCCAATTCTACCGGTCCGTTTCACGGGACGGCCATTCGGCCGCCCCGTAGTGGCCTTCTTGTGGTTCGGCTGTCCACAAGCGAGATGCAACAGCGCGGAACAACTAGCAACTTCTGGGCACAACTCGCCGCGCTTGGCCGCGCTATGCCGTCCCCTAAACCGTTGCTGTGAGCTTTGTCACACCGGGTCCGGCGGGTCTATGCACTCCATGAGATCCGGCCGCGCGCCGTGCAACTGCTTCTTCGCAGCATTGAAAGAGGCGCCCATCACAAGCACCGTCGCACCAGGTTGGTCAAGCCGGATCACCATTTCCGCCTCTTCCAACGCACGCTGCTTGCTGTACCTCATTGCCCTGCTACTTCGATGTTCATAGTGCCCACGCTCTAACCTCACCTTCACGAAGTGAGGTTGACCCCCTTCGGTGGACGTCCTTGATGGTCAGGCCTGGTGCCTGGCAGGGAGGATGTTCCTGTGGGAGCC